>JAPKYM010000326.1 GCA_026394315.1 Candidatus Bathyarchaeota archaeon
CTTCTCAGTCTCTTCCGGGTTTATCCAGAGTCTTGATTGGCCGACTTTCATCAGTGATGCCGCCATTCGCTTCTGGCTTCTTAGGCTCATTCTTGATTCACCTTTTCTGGTTCCTCAGGTGTTTCGCCTGTGTTGTTAGGCGTGTTGACTTGAGATGACTCTGGCAGGGGCTCTTCCGGCGCTGAAGTTTCGGGCTCGGCAGCCTTCGGAGCCTTCAGGTTCAGTATTCTCAGTCCGAGTTGCTGTGCTTGATCAGCTATGACAACTCTCTTTCTCTCGCCAACGCCGGCCGCTATCCTGACTACTTCTTTCTCAGGAGATAATCCTGTGAGTTCTCCAGGCCTATGGACCAGTACCTCTCGCAGGCCGGATGGATGCAGACCCCGTTCTTTTGCAGGGCTTTTGTAGCCGATTCTTGGGCTTGTTGGCCATCCTTTTCTTCTGATTCTCATCCGGCTGCTTTTGCCTCTTGGCTTCCTCCAGCTCTCCGAGAGTCGCTTGTAACGCCAGCTTTCTTGACGTCTGATCTTCGGCTTTGAGTGTCTTCTTCGTTGTGGTCTATCTTTGGCCATGGTTTGGTTCACTACGCCTTCTCGAAGATGTAGATGCCGTCCAGAAAGACGCGCTGGTCTTTATCTTTGATCTTTGTGGCGTGCTCTATGTTTGAAGCTGTTTGGCTTACGTCTTTGAGGTCTGAGCCTTCCACGGTTATTTCTTCTTGGGAGAATTTCACTGATACGTTTCCGATGAGTTTCACTGTTCGGGGTGATTTTTCGCCGGTGAAGTTCTCGATTAGCAGTACTCTCTTGTCCTCTTTTATTTTGATGTTGATTGGGAAGTGTGCGTAGACGAGTTTCAATTTGTACTTGAAGCCTTTGGTTACTCCTTTTATCATATTTTTGATGTGTGCGGCCGCGGTTCCTACCATCGCATACTCTTTCTTTCTTGGCCAGATTACTCCGACTGTCACCTTGTTGCTTTGGAGGGCTATATTGATCGGCATGTGTGATAGGTCTTCGCTGAGGCTTCCTCTTGGTCCGGTTATCTTGACTGTTCGGCCGGCTATCTCGACCTTGACCTCTGGCGGGATTTCGACGGTTCTCTCGGCTGTGCTGTCCATAACCATTTGGTGCTGTCCTCCTAGTAGACGTAGGCGATGAGCTTGCCGCTTGTACGTTTCTCTTTGGCTTCTTTGTTTGAGATTACTCCTGTAGCTGTTGTAAGGACTAGGGTTCCTAGGTCTCTTGAGGGCAGGTAGCGTTTTTCCCAGAACTCGAGTTGATCGAGTTTGACTGAATATCTTGGCTTAACGACTCCGCACTTGTTTATTCTTCCCAGTAGTTGTATCCTGAATTTTCCTGATCTTCCGTCATCTATGAATTCGAATTCTCCTACGTAACCGTTTTTCTGCATTACACGCAGGACCTGCCCCATCAGTTTGGACGCTGGCCAGACGATGCATTCTCTCTTTCGTCTCTTCTCAGTCTCAACCATGGTTGAGAGTGCGTCTGCTAGCGGGTCAAGTAGTGTCATCTTGATAGTCCTCACGAATATTTGTGAAACCCTAGGGACTTTGCTACTTCTCTGAAGCACTGACGGCAGAGCATTAATCCATAGTTTCTTATTACGGGTCCTTGTTGGCCGCATCTCTTGCAGGGCCTGCTTCCTTTGCCTATTTTCCTCTCTTTCTTTAGTTGCTGTTTCATTCAGCCTCATCCACTACAATTTCTGCGGCGAACTTCTGCCTGACGTAGTCTATGCCTTCGCTCTTCTCTATGAGATGGGTGGACCCGACCTTTGACTGGTGGTATGATCTTCGTTTCACTCGGTACCCTGGTCTCTCCAATGTGACTGTTACGTCCATTCCGAATATACCAAGTTCAGGGACGTATCGTGTCTTAGGTATCTCGATATGCTCCCTTATCCCGAAGGCGAAGTTTCCAAATCTGTCGAATGATGATTCCTTGATCCGATTGTTGACGGCGCCAAGGGAGGTTATGAGGAATTCCGCAGCGGCCTCTCCTCTCAAAGTGACTATACATCCTATCGGTTCGCCTTTTCTTATTCCGAAGTCCTTAATGGCCTTCTTCGACTTGCGTGAACTCGGAGCTTGGCCTGTGATCTGTTGGAGGACTTTCTTGGCCTTCTCCAGTGGTTCTCCCGATTTACCGACCCCAATATTCACAGTGACCTTGCTTATTCTGATCTTTCGCATAGGGTTTTCTTGTTGTGATTCTGCTTCAGCCATTCTCTATCTATTCCCCTGGTAACTTGATTATTGGCTTATCATTACCTATGGCAAATACGTAGTCAGCGATCGTCCTGAAGGTTTGACCTTGAGCGTCCTGAATTGCGACTGTGGCGGATCGCGAAGCTTTGGATTTCTCTACGCCGACGATCTTTCCATGCTTTCCGATGTTCTGTCCAGCAACTACTAAGGCATATTTTCCTTCGGCAAACTTGATGTGCCCAAGTATCTTCTGTTCAGGTATTCCGATCTGGACTGTGTCTCCTGGAACATAGGTTTCTCCTGCAGATGTGGCCTCTTTGGTGGTAGTAATGGTTCTACCGTCACTGAAGTTCAGCTGGATCTTTCCGCCATGAAGGGAAATCTTGTTACTGAGCAGGCTCAGTTTGTATCCAGCTTCGTCCTTGGCTACCTTGAGAAGCGACAAGCCTTTCCCTGGGAAGGGGACCATTCTGAAGGTCGATTTGGCATCTGGGATCTCTATCAAATCCATCAGCCCCACCGGGTATTTGTGGTCTCTGTTGATCTTGCCATCAACCTTTACCGCTCCCTTTGAGATCGTTGCCTTTGCCTCCTTGGTCGTCTTCGCGTAGTTCAAAATCTTACTCAGTACGATCGATAGGGGAATTGATCTCGCCATCGGGTGCGGTCCGGCCTTGGGTTTCACTGCCCATTTGGACTCTTTGACGTGCAACGGCCAGAAGACTGGTGCGGCCAGTCTTTTGATGTGCTTTGATCCACCCTTTTTTCCCATTGTTACGCAGCCTCCTTCGGCTCTTCAGGTTTCTTCTCATATTTCTCTGAGCGCCAACGATCGCTCATATCCAAAGTTGTGATCATTATCTTTGATACGTGCACGGGAACTCTCTTCTGTGCTCCCGAAACGTTCTCTCTTGTGACACCATCAACTATCACCCTCTGGTGGTGACGATCAGTCTCTACGATCTTGCCTTCGATGCCAGCGAAGTCGCCTCTAAGTATCTTGACAGTGTCACCTTCTCTGACCGGCACGGATCTGACGCCGTATTTCTCTCTGAGCTTATCCGAAAGGGTTCCTCTCATCAGCCTTCGCAGTTCATTCTCGGTAGCTGACGCGATTCGCTTTCGCTGCTTTGCGGGTTTTGTTGTCAAATCCTTCACCTCAAAGAACTATGCTTGCCATATTTGCCACCCGAGGCCATCGTTCAGCAGCCTCCTTTGCTACTGGCCCACGGATCTCTGTACCTTTGAGTTCACCCTCAGGAGTCATTATGACAGCGGCGTTGTCTTCAAACTGCACCCTCACTCCATCTGGTCTTTTGAAGAGTCTCCTCTGCCTTATTACCACTGCCGGGAACATTTGGCGTCGAAGTTCTGGCTTTCCCTTTGACACTGAGACTATTACCATGTCTCCGATGCAGGCGGATGGGACCCTTCTGAGTCGTCCCTTGTAGCCTATCACATTAATCAGACGCAGTTTCTTTGCTCCGGTGTTGTCTGCACATACCAGTGTGCTTCCAGTTGGAAGACCTCTCGATATCCGTGGTCTATACTCAATTACACCTCTTGCACTTACGGCTCTCGTTTTAGGTGCTGGCATGGTACTTCCCTATTCCATCGGTGTTAGCTTTTCAACGACTACGAAAGAGACCTCTTTGCTCAGCGGTCTGCATTCGGCTATTGTGACTTTATCGCCTTCTTTAACCTCAAGGCATGGTGGGCTGTGAGCCATTACCCGACTCCGTCGCCGCTCATACCTTAGATACTTAGGGATGTAGTGCAGATAATCCCGCTCAATCGTCACTGTCCCATTCATTTTGCTGCTTGCAACAGTTCCTGTAAGAGTCCTTCTTCTCACTCCAAGCTTTCCATGAAAAGGACAGAATTCGTCATCGCAGCTTTTTCTTGGCCCTTTCACTCTAAGGCCTATGTTGCGCATTACCATCTTCTGGACCTCATCTTTATTCTGTCTTCTGGCCTAGCAACTATGGCGCGTCCATCAACTTCAACCACTTCACCCTTAGGCAAGCGGAGGCGAAGATGGACTACGCTCTTTGGCAATCTAATTTCCCTGTGACCACTCTTTAGTGTAAGAGTATTTCGTGTCTCGTCGGTAATTCTACCACTTATTCCTATTAGCTGTCTGTTGGCGCTTTTCGAGATATGGATGTCAAAACCTATCAACTCATGTCTTGTTAAGTTGAAAGGGGTAATCTGAGTCATTTAGCAGATGCCCCCTGCTTTTGGGTCTGGGCTTCGATTGTAAGAAGTCGTGCAATTGTCCTGCGGATCTCTCTGATCCTACCGGGATTCTCTACGGTCCCCCCTGAGGCCACCATAGTTCTAAGATGCACAAGTTCTGTTCTCAACTCTGTAAGCTTCTTTTCACGTTCTTCAGGAAGCATCTGCTTGAGTTCACGCTTTCTCAGAATCGGCAGTCTTCTCGCCCTCTTTCTCTTCACTTCTTACTTCTACTTTCTCGTCGACTTTCTCCGCTACTGTCTCCGCTGCTGGCTCTTCAGTCCTAGGCGCATCTTCTTCCTCTACCTTTTCCTCGACCTCTTCTTCGGAAATCTCAGCTGCCTCGGCAGCAGGTTTAGGCGATATTTCTTTCATTGAGGGCCTATCAAGGAAATCAAAATCAGGGGGCATAATAGCAACCTTCACGCCGAAGAGCCCCTGTTTCATTTTGCTGTGAGCGGTCGCTGCCAGAACTTGCTTTTCCACCTGATCTCCGGTCTTGAGTATCAGGCCTTGTCGGAATTTTTCAGTTCTAGCACGCTGTGTCGTCAGTTTTCCACCTATGGTTACTTCAATGCCCAAGGCTCCAGAGTCCATGATCCGTCCCATTGCCCAATATGCCGCCCGTCTGAAATGTACACCCCTTTCAAGGGCCATGGCTATTTGTGTCGCCATTATTCTCGGATCCAGTTCGGGGAGCTCAACGGAAGCTATGGAAATCTGTGGGTTTTCCAGGCCGAATTTCTCTTCCAGAACTTTGGTAAGATCCCTGACGCTTTGGCCTCTTCTACCGATGACTATGCCCGGTTTCGCTGCGAATATAATGACCCTTGTGCCCATTGGGGTCTTTGTGAGTTCTACTTTACTATAGCCTGCCCTCCGCAGTTCCTGATTAAGAAACTCATCGATCTGACTCTTCTTGGAGAAATCCTTGATAAAATATCTGTAGACGGACATGGCTACTCATCATCTGAAAGTCGATGGACTGGCGTAGAACTCAGCCACAAGATCTGATATGGACTATCAATGCTCAACTTGAATCTACACCGCAAACACTGTCAGTAATGGAGTGAACTACATCTTGACTGTGTAAGTCTAGCAACATACCTTCAACTCATATTTAAACTTCCTAGAAACATAATCAAGAGAATCATCGGGGGCAGAATCCGAAAAAGTATCCTTTAGAATTCTAGGGGCGAAAACATTGCCCCTCCAGATCTGCCTGTCAGCGCAATCTGGCGACCCAATAGGTATGGGAGGCTAAGTTGGGTGAATCAATCCCTCTTTCCGTAGCAGGTATAGGAACACAACGGCTTCGCTGTGATGATCTCTTGACTTGTCCCACACTACTCGATAAGCTGTTTGGAAGGCAGCATGTAATGCTGGAATTAGATCGCTCACAATCGAGCTCTATGAGTAACTGACAGACTCTGTATTAGTTCCCGTCTCCTTGATCGCAGGCGGTGCACAAATAGATGTGGAGGTAGTAATTGTCCAGGATAAGACTCTGCCTGCAATGAGGACAGGCTAGCAGCTCCATCATAAGACTACCCTCTGCCTACTAGGTTAGTAATACATTTAACCTTTCCCAGTAATACTTTCTTACACAACGACTATTTGAGCACGTATGACTAATCCTGCCAATTCCTACTCAAAAAAGTGCGCGCTAACAGAACGGCCATTCCACTAACAAACAGCTGCACTTCATATGACGGGGCAAAGCCTAACGGATAGAAGAACTTATGCTGTTTCGCAGCCGACAAGCTCGACATGCGTCAGGGTATTGTAGGATGGTGATGCCCTGCCGAAAGCTCTCGGGATGTACTTCTTCACTTTCATCCCCCTCTGTGAGACTGCGTGTATTATCTTGACCTTTTCTATATCAAGACCCCTGTATTCGGCGTTTGCCTCAAGCTCCTCAAGAAGCTTGTGTATCTTGCCGGCCGCCTTAACGGGGTAACGTCCCGCATAGAATCCTTGGTGTCCTCTGTGGGGAACCTCTTTGTGGTAATGCCGGTAGGGGATCGACCGTTTCTTCTCTGTCACATCCTCAAGCAACTTCTTAGCCTCTGGCAACTTCATTCCCTTTATTGCCTTGCAGATCTCGGTGGCAGCCTTCGGAGAGATCCTCATTTCTCTACCTGCACACTTCACAGTTCTTTCGGGATCAAGCGCCTTGACAGAATATCCCCATATTGGCATAGTCGTTCCTCCGAAGCTCGGGATGGTACAGACTGTCCGTCTAAAAAGTCTTGTGTCCTACTAGAAAGACATAAGTGGACTTGAGTATTGCATAAGCCTCCTTGGAGAAGTGCTTGGAAAATTCTGAAATCACTAGGAAGAGGCTGGAGTCTGAGCTTAGAGGAACTACTCTTAGGACCTACTGGGAGCTTTTCAGCAAGAATCAGCCCATGGGGGTCCGGGAAATTCAGAGAAGTCTCAGACTCTCAAGCCCCAGCACAGCACTCTATCATCTGGAAAAACTGAAGAGACTGGGGCTGGTTGAGAAGAACAGTCAGGGGCAGTTCATTCCGGTGGAGATGATCAAGGTCGGCACACTTCGGCAATTCGTCCGCTTTGGAAGGCTTATTCTCCCCAGATATCTCTTCTACGCGGCCTTCTTCTGGACAGCTCTGATCTCATACATTTTCAATTCGTGGGTGTCGAACTTGATTCCTGATGCAACAGTTGTAGCGCTTACCTTATGTGCGGTGGCAGCGACGACCTATGAGGCGGCACGAACATGGAGGGAGAAGCTGTTCTAATCTCTGAACGATCCCTTTCAAGATCAACATTTAAGTTCATGATCAGATTCAAAGGTTTGTGAATAAGTTGAGATTGGAAGTTCTCTCGGTAGTTCTTGGAGTCATAGCTGCTCTCGCAGTCGTCTCATCGACACAGAACTATCAGTCGGCTCCTGCGGCACCCGCATTTCTGGGCGGCCGTGTCGCTAAGACCGATCTGAACGAGGTTACAACGGCGACAGTTAAGAGCCCTGCTCAAAGTCTTACTGAAAACGCAACGGTCAGAGACAAAAGCCCTGTTCAGAGTCTGACTTTTGTTTGGCTGGCATTGCCTTTGTTCACGGCAGCCTTGATCTACCGTGTCGCGAATAGGATTCTCGATGGGAAAGAACTTAGTTCATGAAGACCCTAAGCGTATTGGTGATGCCCAGTCTCAGCATCGCAACACGTGGCTTTCGAAGGCTGAGATGAGCAGCAGTAACCAAAAAAAGCTAGCGCGCGCTTCTCACTTCAGCGGGACATACATGCTTGATCTTGATGCCCCAATGCCCGGAGTTCCATGAGAGACTTTCTTGTTTGTTATGGCGAACTCTCCTAGATAATGCCCCACCATCTCAGGAGTGATGTCTACGGATGTGAATTCTTTCCCGCTGTGAACCAAGATCCTCAGACCGACCATGTCTGGAAGTATAATCATGTCTCTGGCGTGAGTCTTAAGCGCGTCTCCCTCAGAGCGTGAGCCACGCTTGAACTCTTTGATCTCTTCAAGAAGTCGTCTTCCAGCAGGCGTGAGGCCTCTTTGGAGTGAGCGTCTCTGCCTCGAAGGTAATATTTTGATGAAATCGTCCATGGACATCTCTCGTAGTTGCTGAATGCTGTATCCTCTGTACATGAATTCTTTTGGCATCTTTCTCGAATCTTCCAGTTGCTTGGTGGTCTAGTTAAGTCTACCGATAGAATTGTTTTCTGGTCATCTTTGGAATTCATGACTTACTGTCGGTCGCGCGCCCGCCTAATTCTGCTTGCTCTTCCTGTCTGCCTTGCAGCTATTAGACCCACTTTTCTTCCAGGGGGCGTATCCCTCGAGACTGTTGTAGGCTTTCCTTCGTGTCTGTGTCTGCCTCCTCCATGAGGGTGGGATGCCGAAACCATTGAGGTCCCCTTCACCTTGGGCCAATGTCGGCCCCTTATCTTCATGAGTTTCGACTTTGTTCCGGCCTTAAGGAAGGGTTTGTCAACTCTCCCACCTCCGGCAATGACACCAATCATCGCCCTGCAATTGTTGTTCAAATATACTGATCTCCTTGACGGAAGTCGGACCTCTGTACCTCGGGGGGTGTGTGCTACAAGTGTTACGTACGTTCCAGATGACCTTGCAATCTTCGCGCCATCACCCGGACGGCACTCGACATTACATATGATCGTTCCTTCAGGTATCATTCCAATGGGCAATATGTTGCCTGTAGTGACAGTGGAGTCGCCGATGGAGACGGTCTGTTTAAGACTTAGACCCTCTGGGGCAGGAACATAGAATTCCTTGCCATTCTCAAGACTCAACAGAGCCAGGGGCGTGCCTCTGCCAGGGTCGTGAACTAGATCGGTGACTATGGCGTTGAATGACCTTTTCTCTCCCATCTCACTCAGTGAAGGGTAAGATACTTCGGATACTCTTCTATGGGTTGGGGCTTGAAAGATTCCTCCACGCCCTCTCCTTCTGACTAGTATTCTTTTTCCCAAATGACGCACATCCCTCTATAGTATTCCAAGCTTGACCGCCAAGTCTGCGGCCTTGAACTCAGGCTTGAATTTTACATATGCTTTCTTTCGGCCGTCAGAAGTGATCAGGGTGTTGACTGATTCCACATCGGCTTCGTAGAGCTCCTTTACTGCTCGCGCGACATCATTCTTGCCAGCCTTGAGATTCACTATGAATGTTATCTTGTTCTCTTTTTCGATGAGCGTGACTGCGTCCTCTGAGATTAGCGGGTAACTTATCACTTCGTGAGTCTTGACTTTTGTCATATGCTAAGCTCCTCCTTTAAGTCGGTGATCTATAGCCTTGACTGCGGATTCAGTCCATAGGGTCAGTCTCCCGGGATGAGTCCCCGGGGCCAGATGCTCAACGTTAAGGTCCGAGGCTCTAACCGTATCTACGCCAGGGATGTTTCTGAAAGCGCTTATCATGCCTCTGTCCTCCACGCATACTATGAGTGGGCCTCTGGCCATTTTTCGACCTCGCCCTCGGAGACTCGCTCGGCCAGACCTTCTCTTGATGCTTCCAATTACTCTCTCAACATCATTCCAGAGGCCGAGCTTCTTCAGAAGCTCTTTTGCATCTTTTGTTTCTTTGACTCCTTCTATATCGTCACCAATAACCAGTGGAAGGGATGGAACCGCATCAATTCTGTGACCTCTTCTTTGGACGATTTCTTTGTTTGCTGTTGCAGCTATAGCTGAGGCGAGTGCCAGTGATGATTCTCTCTTGTTGGATCTCTTTCGCAGACGCTTCTGAGGGTTTGGCGGATGTGTAAGTCGGCCTCCGACGGTGGACGGCGCAAAGGCGCCACTACCGGCCCTTGGATGACGTTCTCCTTTCACTCTAGGAATCCTTGATAGTTTTTTTCCAACACCGACTGTTTCGGCGGTGGTCCTCTTTCCAGCCATCGGATCTCGGCCTTGGGGCTGAAACCTGTGCGACTGAATAGCAATAACAGTCTTACTGATGACGTCAGGTCTGAGACGGACCTCAAAAACCTTCGGAAGCGCCATCTTGCCTTTAGGCTTCCCGTCCAAATCATATATATCAATACTTGACATTACTTGGTTCCCTCAACCTGCCTTTTTTGTCTCAAGGCTAAGATACTCCATTTTAGGCGCCACTTCAAGAGGTAGCCTGACTCTTGCTGGAGACCTCATCATAACCAGTCGCTTGGTGGGACCAGGAACACTTCCTCTCAAGATCATGTATTGGCCGTTCACGTTTCCATAGTTTGTGAAGCCTCCAATCGGTGTCGCTTCTTTTCCATTCTCACCGACTTTCAATACCTGTTTGTTGAATTCCGTTCTCTGGAAGAAGCCCATCTGTCCAGCTCTAGGAACAGAGTACATTACGAAGTTAGGCGTCCAGCCTCCAATCGAACCCACACCTCTTGTCGTCTTTCGGGACTTGTGGTGGAGTATACTTATGCCCCATCTTTTGACTGGGCCTTGTATGCCTTTGCCTTTTGTTATCGCGATCACGTCGACGAGGTTTCCTTCCTTGAAAACATCTGATGATTTAATTTCTTTTCCGAGCACCTTCTTCGAGTATTCATATTGATCCTTTGCGTTTCCTCCCCCAATTCTGATCTCTATTAGGTGAGGTTTCTTTCTGCCAGTGCTTGTCATTCTGGTCTGAGTTGCCGCGATTACTCTTACTTCAGATGCTTTGTCGAGTAGTTTCTCAACCTTCTGGACGGATTCCGAATTGTCAGACTTCTTGGTCTTCGTGATTAACCTTTCAAGATCCTTTGGGGTGTCTGTTGACCAAACCTCTCCGAGTGTGCGTGTTCCAGCATTACTTTTTCCATAGATCCTTATCCCGCAGATGATCAAAGGAGGGGTCTCTAGAACAGTGACGGGTATCACGACTTCCTTTCCATAAGTCAGCGAACCCTGACGTTGATCAAGAGCAACAGCATGTCCCATGCCAGCCTTAAATCCAGGGAAGGCCAAGGGCCTAGGGTCGCCTGTGACATCAGGCCAATACCTTATCCTTCCAACCCACCTAGTTGCGCGACCTCTGGGAAGATATGCAAGAGATCCGCGTCTTGGTGCGCTTACCTTTCTTCTGCCCAACGAATTCACCCAAGGATGTTGAGAATTGATAATGAGGTGTAGATTGCCTCTTCAGTCCTCACGGTCTCTACACCCTGATCTGGAATTGTGTTCACGATGAAGTCCGCGTAGTCATTCAGATCTAGGCCTTCGTGCTCTAGAATCTCTTTCAAACCTCGCGTTGGCGAGCCGAAAGCCACCAGTATCTTATTCGATTTTGCCCAAGTTGACTGCAAGTTCGGAAGTACCTCACTTATGCTATTTCCATATCTTGAGGTCGATATGACTAGGTCGAATCCAATCCTTCTTGTTGACTCTGCAAGTGGATTTTTCGTGAGAGTAACAGTGTACCCCCAATATATTCTTATCTCAGAATCTTCAGCCTTCGCCGCTTCAACTCCACCGGTCGTCCTGGTGATTCTGACCGTCACTATGCTCTTTCTCGGAAGACTCCCCTGTACAACGGCTGGTTCTGAAAGCCCTATGTCCACTAGTGAAGATTTGCCTTGGCCTCCCGTAACCACTCCTTGGCGCAGCATGCCAATCCTGAGGTCTTTTCTATCCCGTGTAAGAGGATGATGCGGAGCCCGAAGTGGCGGTAGTATTCCAACAAACTGAAGCTTCGAATCCATTTTTATCAGAGTTCTTCGCAAGTACTGAGGCATATTCATATATCTCAGAACAGCCGCTGTCAAATCTGCGTCATTGGCCTGGTCTTTCTCAGGGTTGTCGTAGTAAATCATGATTTGGTCAACCCGAAAAATCGAACAAGCCCGTCCGACTAGACCAATCCTGTAGGTCTTCTCCCTAAGGTGCGGAATGTCCTCTGTAAATGAAGCAGGAATTGCTATACAGAGGCACTGCCGCCTCTTTGTGGGAGCCGATGATCCCGCACACCCAGAATTGATCAATGTCTCTCAACTAGGAACCTAACTCAGCAAGCTTTACAAGTTTTACTAATAGAGGTTCTTGTGTTGGTCAAGATGCTTGAGCTTGATGATTCCACTTATTTGGAATATCATGACAGATCGGGAATGTTGAAGCTGGTTGAGAGTTCTCCCCAGCTTTTGATCGAGGGCTTAGGAAGCAAATGGACAATCGAACCAAGAGAACCAAGAAAGAAATTCTCCAACGTTGCAATCATCGGCTACGGAGGATCGGCAATATCCGGCGATCTATTGAGGAACTCATGTTTCAGACGGGCAAACGTACCGATTGAAGTCTGTAGATATCTTGACCTGCCAGGTTATATCAATGGCAAAACGCTGGTCATATGTATTAGCTATTCTGGGGAAACTGCAGAGTCACTCAAGCTTCTCGAAGAATCCGTGAAGGTGGGTTCTGAGGTAGTTGGGATTACCTCAGGAGGCACTATGTCGGATTTCTGCAGGAAACTCAACCTGCCGCTGATAAAAGTCAGAGGCGGAATTCCGCCCAGAGCGGCCCTACCACTTCTTTTTCCCGCATTGACCTTAGCGCTCTCTTCTTTCAAGGTGATAGGGAACATGCAAAACGATATCATTGAAGCATCACGAGAATTAGAGGGTCAAGTCAGCAGATTGAGGTCTTCAGTAACCTCGAGCGCAAACCCATGCAAAAGGATGGCCCTTGAGCTTGCGTATTCGATTCCCACCATCTATTCTCTGGAACGCATGAGCTCTGTGGCGAGGAGATTCAAAGACCAGCTGAACGAGAATAGCAAGATCTTTGCCAAGTTCGATCTTATACCTGAAGCTTGCCACAACGAGATTCAAGGATGGTCTCCCTCATGGCTACTGGAGCAGCCATCGTCACTCTTCTCGGTGATTCTAATCCGAGACAATAAAGAAACCCTCGCAGAATCTTCTAGAATGGAGATGCTGAAGAAACAGATCAGGTCATCTGGCCTAGAGCGAATATATGAAGTGAAGACTGAGGCAAAGACCGATCTGGGCAGACTCCTTCTCCCAATCAACTTTTGCGACTTCGTTTCAGTATATCTTGGTTTAGCAAGAGGTCTTGATCCAACATCCATCCCAGCTATCGAAGATTTGAAGAAAAGGGTTGGAGAGAAAACGCTCGAAAGGGAAAAATTGAAGTCCGCTATTCTTGGCTAGCCTTTGCTTACACCTATAGGCACAATCCTGGCCACTTTGGTGGCAATCCCGACCTTGTGACTTACATCTGCGACACGATCGACATCTTTGTATGCGCCCGGTGCCTCCTCGCTGACAACAGCCATACTAGCAGCCCTAATGAGGATCCCCTGCTTCTCAAGACTCTTCTTGATCTCTTCACCCCCATATCGACGTTTGGCAGCGGCTCTGCTGAGACTTCTCCCAGCTCCATGTGCTGTTGAACCAAAGCTCAGTTCCATCGACTTTGAGGCCCCAACAAGAACCCAAGAGGCGGTACCCATGCTGCCAGGTATAAACACTGGTTGGCCGACCTCACGATAGACTGACGGTACGGCATGGTGGTTGGGCGGGAAAGCCCTCGTGGCACCCTTTCGATGTACAAACACCTTCACCCTTTTCCCTTTGACTTGATGTTCCTCGATCTTCGCGATGTTATGTGCCACGTCATAGATGAGCTTCAGTCCAAGATTCTCAGCTGATTTGTTGAATACCTTCTCAAATGCTTCACGAGTCCAGTGAGTGATCATCTGCCTGTTTGCCCACGCAAAGTTGCAGGCTGAGGCCATCGCCTGCACGTAATCTTCAGCTTCTCTGCTTTTTGCCGGAGCACATGCGAGTTCACGGTCGGGTAACTCGATCTTGTACTTGTGAACTGCATTATCCATGACCCTCAAGTAGTCACTGCATACTTGATGTCCCAGTCCTCTGCTTCCCGTGTGAATGAATACGAGTATTTGGCCCGCCTTCTCTATTCCAAAAGCTTTGGCGGTCTCCGCGTTGAGGATGTTGTCTACTTTTTCGATTTCTAGAAAATGGTTCCCGCTGCCTAGGCTGCCAAGCTGCGGGGATCCTCTCGACTTCGCTGTTGGTGAGACCTTGCTGGGGTCTGCAATTTCCATGCACCCTTCCTCTTCACATCTAGCCGCGTCTTCAGTCCAGCCGTAGCCTCTGTCAATTGCCCAATCAACTCCGTCTGACAGGACTTTGCTAAGTTCTACCTGGCTGACTTTTATCTGACCTTTACTGCCTAACCCCGAAGGGATATAGTTGAACAGCATATCCAGGAGTGCGGGGAGTACCGGCCTAATCTCGGACTCTGTCAAGTCTGTTCTCAGGAGTCTGGTTCCACAGTTGATGTCATATCCTACTCCTCCAGGGCTGAGCACACCCTCATCGTAGTCCGTTGCCGCGACGCCACCAATCGGGAAGCCGTATCCTTCATGGCCGTCTGGGAGGGTTATCGCCCATTCATAGATCCCTGGTAGATGTGCGACATTAACACATTGGCTCAGAGTCCTATCGAGCCTCATTTTTTCGATCAAAAGATCATCTGCATAGACTCTTCCTGGGACGCGCATTCCTTTCTGGAATGACTGTGGTATTTCCCAGACGTAATCCCCGATCTTCTTTAGCTCGACTGGCCTATTCGGTGGTCTCGACTCTCCTTCGGACAAACTCGCATATCCCCTCAATCTTCAGGTTTCGAGTATTCATGTTGGCACGTGAATTTAAGCTGTTGCAAATACCCGATCATTTGATTCGGAAGAGTATTGCTGACGGAGCAAAGCATGACTGCAGAATGTCTAGAGCTCCTTGTCGCCAACTCGTCTTCTTCAGTCTCTAGAGGTCAAGAAGAAAACGAAGTAAGCATCTGTTCTCCGATCTTTCGATCTCCATTAGGTGAAACGTGACTGCTTTCACCTCTGTCTTGGCTACGTGCTTTCCCGGTTTGAAATCCTCACCAAATATCGTCGCTTCGAGTGTGAATTGACTATTCCCGAATTTTATCTTCTCAACGAAGAACTTTGAGTAGAGCCTGTTATTGACGTCGAATTTAACAAGAAGACTCTCAAGCCATGAGTAGAGAAGGGATTTCAGATCACGCCCTTCTACTTTAACCGATTCCTTAATTTTCGGTTCTACCTTGGAAGTGTCGGTCATTACTTCAAACATGGCGAGAGATGCGTTTTGAAAGGCTTCTTCCAGACTCAATCCATAAACCTCTATGTAGGCGTCACCCATGTGATCGAGAAACCTGAAACCCTTCCCAGGGGCTATCTTCTCAGACAAGCTCCTCATCGGAGGGTTACTCGACAAGCATCCTCAAAAGTCTATTGCAGTGAGGCTGGATATTCAATATGCATATATGGCCTGACTTTCAAGATATGTAAATACGCACTTGACTCTCTTGAGGCTTGCATAGGTTGGACAAGAGTGATCTGATAGAGACACTTAGAAAGGTCTACGATCCTGAATACCCATTATCGGTGATTGACCTCAAGATAGTAGGTGAAGAAGACATTACATTCGACGGTGAAAAGGTTAAGATTCTATTCACGCCAACTTCACCATTCTGCCCTATGGGAGGCATGATTGGAGCTCTGATCAAGTACGCTTTGGAGACAAAGACTGGGAAAGAAGTTGAGGTCACTCTCAAACCTGGAAGCCATTCACAGGAAAAGATGCTTAATGAGATGCTCAAAGACAGTAAACAGTACAAAGACCTCTTGGCTAGATTGAAGACTGCTGGGATCCTCGAGAAGTGCGTTACAGATTGAAGTCTGGCAAATTTGGCATATAATTGTGAACCTTAAACTGTCATGGCACTTGACACTCCCACGGCTAAAGCCAGGGGATTCTAGCTTCTGGAGTGTTCATTGGTCGGTGGGTCATCGCCCTTCTAGGCTGCCACTTCATTCCATCCCATTTTAGAAGTTTAGGGTGTGTCATCACCCTGATGGCTGTTCCTTCATACTGAAGGTTTGCCATATTCAAGACGCCAATAGCATCTCTGTTTGCTTCTAATCCACATTCTAAGCATTTGAAGAGTCT
>JAPKYM010000264.1 GCA_026394315.1 Candidatus Bathyarchaeota archaeon
ATCCCTCAGAATCCTCTCTTGCTCCACCGTTGGATCAAGGATGAAGGTGTTGGTTCTCTGCATGAAACTACCAGCATTACTATTGAAACACCAGACATTTAAGCCCCCGATGTCCCTCTCTGGATCGCAATTCATCCCACCCCTGAAGGGGTGGGCTTTCTTGCTAGTTCAAAGTAATACGGGAATGTTAACCTATTGAGAACGTTCGACCAAGTCTCCTCTATTTTGGGATTGTCAACAGAACAAAGACATACGCGCTTAAGTATCTGAAAGATTTTGTTTAACCTTTAGAGATGATCGGATGCTTAGGCCCTTATCATACGCACACAGATACAGTTATTCGCGTTTTTGGAGCCGCAAACCCATCTTGTTGACTCATTCACTAACATCAACGTGCAACTGCGAGTGTCAGATATGTGATGTTTGGAGGAGCAGGAGTGGCGCTGATGAGATGAAGACTGATGAAGTGCTCAGAATGTTGGAAGAGGCTAGAAAGTTGAATTTTGTCACGTATCTCGCGTGGGGCGGGGAACCACTAATGAGAGCCGATATTACTGACATACTTGAACATGCCCACGAATTGGGTCTGTATACCAGCGTCATTACGAATGGCACATTACTATCTGAGAGAGCCAAGGATATCTCGAAGGTAGCCGATCTTACGTGGGTTTCTTTGGATCATTTCTCGGACTATCATGATGAAATGAGGGGTTTCGAAGGTGCCTTTGACAGAGCAATAGATGGAATAATTCAGTTAAGGAACTCTGGCGGAAGGGTCGTTATCAACTGTGTTCTTAGCAAGCTTAACATAAATTCAGTCAGGGGTATGTGCGAACTTGCCCGTAGTTTAGGAGTCAAGCTAGCGTTCGATCCTATGGAAATCTTTCCGGGGCTCAATGAGGAATATGCTTTGCCCCGTAGTGAGTGTCGCCGCTTATTCGCTGAAGTCTTCAAATTGAAGAAGGCAGGTTTTCCGATTCTCAATTCTTATGATTATCTGGAACACATTATTTCCGATCGAGGTTATTCATGCGCTCAGCCCAGAGTCTTCATAAAGGTCTCCGAGACTGGAGAGGTTGAGCCTTTCTGGTGCAAGAGGGATAACCGTGTTCTAGGAAACCTTCGTAAACAAAGTCTTGGCAGTATACTTCACTCTCGTTCGTTTGAAGAGTTTGTCAAAATAACGGACGGATGTAAATTATGCAGCAACTCTTCAACTGTGGAGGCCTCAATGTTCTACTCCGCGAGGAGGTTCTTTGTCAATTGTCTCAAGATGCCGAATCCAATACTCAGATTCATTGCGGACTTCGGTCTCTGAGACTCAGGCTCATTTATACACGTACGCCCGGTTCGAAAGTCCATGTTTTTGGGCTGCCGAACTAAGTTCAAAGCGTCGGGCTTGCTATCAAGGAACGTCATACGACAAATTCTTGGATTTTCGAGCAGGAGGTCTCTCGCCTCTCATGATTTTCGCTAATAAGAGCACTAACAGTAGTGCCTTCATGCGAGTTGTGTATGGCAGTTGGGACGCAATTTTAGTCAGATGAGAATAAGCTGGTTCCAATCTCTCCATATTGCGCCGCCAACACATTGAAATGACTTGCCAATGAAGTTTAGTCAAAAGCGGTTAGAACAATAGGGACTCCATCCTTCTTCTTCTCGTAAAATCTCAAGTGCGCAGAGCTCCCACAAAGCAATTCTATTGAGCTGCCCTTATCAGCCTGCTAGCTTCTAACCCCGTGGGTTGGCAAAATCATTATTGAGTTAAGACCGTTTGTGCTCGAGGAATTGTCGTATACCCCTTTCGTCTGTTAGTTTGCTCGTAAGAACGCGCAGGCGTCAGTTGTGATGATAGGGTTATCTGTTGCCTGTTAAGAATCTCGGTATTTTCTCCTCAAAGTAGAGTAACACTATCGCCAAGCCGAGAAATCCGAAGGCGTACAATGCTAGAGTCACAACATCTTCCCACAGGTATCCAAGCCCATGCCCTATCAATAGAGCACCTTTCGTAGCGTCTATTGAGTAATAAAGCGGTATTAACTTGGCAATACTCTGCATCCTATCCGGCATCTGTCTAACCGGAACGAAAACTCCTGCTAAGATGACCATGAGAAGCACCACCACCGGTATCGTCTCGGTGACTTGCCGGTCTGTAGTTGCCAATACCGATACTAGCATGCCTATGCCAAGTCCAACGAGCCCATTTACTAGTAGAATAAGAAATACATCAAAGAATGATGCGTTAAAAGTTAAACTGAAGATCGCCACGGCAAAAGAAACGATCAGAATTATTTGAATGACGACTATGACAACGTACGCTGCCAGTTTTCCAAGCACTATGTTGACTTTTGATAATGGCGTCTTAAAGGATCGTGAGAGTGTTCCCCTTAGCCTTTCAGATACTATCGCCATTCCGGTCATCATCATCGGAATCCAGACAAGCACCATCGGGATGACCTTTGATACCATCACGTCGGCTTGTTTCAATTTCACGTTGTAGAAGTCATTTGTCTCAAAGCCCAGTGAGATGTTGGACTGTACATTCTGTTCTTTCGCTATCTGTTTCTGAAACTCGCTCATGACCTGCGAAGTTGCTTGTTTTGCATTCTGTGGTACTAAGGGGTCCGTATTGTCCACGTAGATTGCCACTGTCGCCTTCTTACCAGTCTGAATGTTCTTCCCAAAATCCTCAGGTATAACGATGACAAACTGAACGTTCCCTTTGCTGAGTTCATCAAAAGATGTAGAGTTGTCAGCTTCCACTCCTATCTGTAGATGGCTTGAATTATGGAATTGATCCACAAGTTCGCTTGCTAGTTTTGTTGAGTCATTGTTAACCAAGCCGGCTGTTAGGTTGCTATTAGCCCCTAAGGTAGTCCCGCCAGTTGTTCCGAGAGCGGACACTATGAGAATGGGCCCAAGAAGATAGACCAGTAGAGTCTTCTTGTCTTTCCACAAGAGCTGGAATTCTTTCTTCATGACCAGCCATATTTGAGACTGCCTCTTTGTTCGTTTTGATATTGCTGAGCTCAATCATTCCTCACCTGAGACAAATTTCTCTCCAGTGAAGTAAACGAAAACGTCCTCGATGGTGGCATCAACTATGTTGATTGACTTTATCGTCAGTCCTACTGTGCCCAGTAAGTTAGTTACCGGTCCGAGGCTCTCATTAGGAGTCTCTGTGAAGACTCTCGTTCTATATCCGCTGAGATCTACCATTTTTGCTAATTTGGTCTCTATAGCTCTATCCTTGAATACTTGAAGCTTGGATTGAGACATCTCATCCAAAGCAAACAGTTCAAATTCTATGGCTTTGCCTCGACCAGGGATTATCTTCTTTAGCTGGTCTGGGCTGTCAAACGCAATTGCTTTGCCCTTGCTTAAAATGAGAAGCTTGTCGCAGTACTCACCCTCCTCGGTGAAGTGAGTCGTAACGATCATTGTAGTCTGATACTTCTGATTTAGGACCTTCAGAAAGCGCCATAGACTCCTCCTTGTTCCCGGATCCAATCCTGCGGTCGGTTCGTCCAGGATCACTATCTGTGGATTATGGGCTAATGCTACTGCGATGCTGACTCTGCGTTTCTGTCCTCCTGAGAAGTTCTTGACGGTTTCGTGCAGTTTCTCTTCGAGCTCTAGAACCCTCGCTAGCTCAGCTGCTCTCTTTACAAGCTGTTCCTTGCTTAATCCGTATTGTCCACCAAAGAATAGAATGTTATCGTTCATGGTAAGGTCTTCATACAGTTGATACTCTTGGGGGACATATCCTATTAGGGTCCTGATCTGGTTCAGGTGATGCTGGAGGTCGTATGGCCCAAAAGTGACGTGTCCTCTCTCAGGCTTGTATTCAGCAGTCAGGACCTTGATTATTGTTGACTTTCCGCAGCCGCTTGGGCCGAGGACGCCAAGTATCTTGCCGCGATCGATCTTGAAGCTCACAT
>JAPKYM010000363.1 GCA_026394315.1 Candidatus Bathyarchaeota archaeon
CCATCGTCCCAACATACGGTATGCTCCATATCTTGCCCGCCATGACTAGCGAAGTTCCTGTCGCGCCCCCAATGAAAGCAGCCCTAGCGCCTAGGACGGCCGCATCTCTTCCGTGCGCCCGCCTGGCTCCAAAGTCAACAACATCCCTTCCTCTGGCAGCCCAAACCATCCTCGAGGTCTTGGTGGCTATCAGTGTCTGAAAGTTCATCACGTTCAGGATGTATGTCTCGAAGAGCTGGACATCAAGGGACGGTCCCGTGACATTTATTATCGGCTCATTAGGAAAGACCACTGTTCCCTCAGGGATCGCATAAACGTCCCCAGTGAACTTCAGGTTCAGCAAATACTTGAGAAAGCCCTCGTCAAAGTCCCGTCCGCTGGTGTTCCTGAGCCACTCAATGTCTTCCTTGCTTACTCGGAAGTTCTGGATGAAGTTGATGGCCTGTTCTAGACCCGCAGTAATCAGATATGACCCATGAGGAATCTTCCGGATATAGTAGTTCTCCGTTATCGTGTTAAGGTTGTTGTTGTCGAGGTCAGCCTTCGCCATAGTTAATTCATAATAGTCCAGAAAGAGTCCTAGAGATCGCTCGTTAATCAACCCTGATTTCGGCTCTTGACCTAGACTATTTCTTGACTCCATTAGAGATCCCTGTCTAACTTGTGATGAGATCGATCTAGGATTTGTCAGTGTGCCTCGCAGATCCTATGAAGATTTATATTGTGCATTTGAATCTACTGGTTAGAACTGTAAGCACACAGTAAGATCCAACAGGAGTGCCAACAATTTTGCCTACGGCGTACGAGATCCCAGCTGAAACATTCATCAAGAAGCTGGCAGCATATCTTAAGGAGAATGTTGGAGAGGTAACACCACCAACATGGTCCCTTACGGCTAAGACAAGCTCACACAAGGAACATCCTCCACAAGATCCTGATTGGTGGTACACAAGATGCGCATCGATCCTACGCAAGTTGCACGTTCACGGAACGGTCGGAGTGTCTAGACTCAGGGCTGAATACGGCGGTAGGACAAGACGGGGAACACGTAGGGAGCATGCAAGGGCTGGCGGAGGTTCAGCCGTCAGGGAACCTCTACAACAGCTGGAGAAAGCAAAGTTCGTATCAAAGGCGGAAAAGCAAGGAAGAAATCTCACAACCGAGGGGTTAAGACTCATCAATAAGATCTCAGCAGAGATTCGCAAAGAGTCGAAGAGTGAGGTTGACGGAGGAAGATGAGTTCTGAAAGCCTTGGCGACGAAGAGCTTGAGGGTGTCCGTAGAAGAAAGATCTCCGAGCTTCAACGCGCGATGGGTGAAGAACAGAAGACTGAAAGAGTTCGGAAAGAACTACAGTCCCAGAAAGACTCCCTTTTGAGGGAGATACTAACACCTGAGGCCAGACAGAGACTGACAAACATAAAGATAGTAAGGCCGGAATTTGCTGAGGCACTTGAACTGCAGCTCATACAACTCGCACAAAAAGGCAGACTCAAAATTCCACTCAGTGACGAACAACTGAAAGATACTCTGAGACGCCTCCAAAGTCAGAGAAGAGATATTACAATAAGAAGGATTTAGAATTGGCCAGAAACAAGCCAACTGCGAAGAAGAGAAGACTTGGCAGAGCTCAGAGGAGGAGCAGACCAGTCCCGACATGGGTAGTTGCCAAGACTCGTGGAAAAGTGAGATCAACCCCTAGAAGAAGACATTGGAGAAGAACTAAACTGAAAGCTTGAGGTTGAACAATAATGGCAAATGAAGAGGTCAAATCTGAACAAGAACCTCCTGAAGAAGTGAAAGAAGTCGAGACGGAAGAGACGGCTGCAGAAGCGAAAGAGCCTGTTCAAGCTGAGGAAATTGAGGAAGAGATAGAGATCGTTGAAGAGAAATTCTACACAGTGAACCTCAGAGACCTCTGGGCAGCGCCCAAGGATAAAAGAGCGCCCAAAGCAGTCAGAACCCTGAGGGAATTCGTGAAACGACACATGAAGGTTGATAATGTCAAGGTTAGCAACGAGATCAACCAAGAAATCTGGGCAAGAAGCATACAGAAACCTCCAAGGAAGCTGAAAATCAGGGCGGT
>JAPKYM010000189.1 GCA_026394315.1 Candidatus Bathyarchaeota archaeon
TGAGAACTTCCATAAGGAGATCCTAAAGTACAGAACAGCGGATGAATTCGAGGCATGCTTAATTGAGGTCATGGAAAGCGGTAACATGTTGACGAAAACTATCCAAGCAGCGGAAAAGTGTGTCAGGAAGAATACGGCCGAGAAGATAGCTGAGATATACATCGAATTATTCCAGAAACTCTTGGCAAAGTTTGACGAAGGCGCGCGACACAGGTTGAGTCGACGCAGTGAACTCCCCCAAGGGTGCACACCAGCCCATGACCCGCTTCTTTCACGGCGCCAGGGCGGCTTCTATTGTGATTGTTCGTCCTCTTCTCAGGAAGTCCTTTGATATTCTGAGGAGAGCCGTCTATAAGCCTGCAACATCCAGTTTTCTTTCCTTGGCGAACTGCTCTAGGTTTTCTATGCTAAGTCTTCTCATGGCTTGCTGGACCAAGGGCTTGGTGTTAGCACGCGCTACGCGAAGACGTGCAGCTGCTTGGGTTAACAGATACGCGCGCGCTATTCCATTTGCAACATCGAACCAATGGGTCGATGTAGCCGCCTGTATGCGATTAGAAAATTAGATGAATCCTCTGACTTTGAGAAACAGCATTCTTTCAAAAGCACGATTTACTATTGTTTACACCTGTCGAACTCGACGGTATCTGACCATATATATTGGCGGGCCCGACGGGATTTGAACCTGTTTACTCTATGTGACATGTGCTATTAGATCTTGAAGGTTTTGTTTTGTCATCTCAGTTATGAGCTACGTATCCTAGAAATACCTGAGATTATTATGCATGAGATGATGTAGAAGGGGATCCAGAGAAGGACAAATTGGTTGAAGATCTGTTGTGCGGGATCTGCTTGGATCTCGAAGGTTGGAGTCAACATCCAGCAGTATAATCCTATGGCTTGATCAAGACTCAATGTGAGGATGTAACCTATTATGAAAGGTAATAGAAGCATAAGCAATATTTTGGTTAGATTTGGCTTAAGCAACCACCATATCCTATTCAAAGTGAAGACCTCTCCGAATTAAGACTGGTTAAATATGTATTTTTCCTATTAATCATAAGGCTACACTGGGTGATGTTGATAGTAGTCAGTTTAAACAGTTCAAGCTACTCCTTGTTGGTCTCCGCACTGTGTGCAGTATTTAGTTCCTAAACGGATCTTTCTTCCGCATTCCTCACAGTAGGAGTATTGCTGCGGCGGTGCAGATTTTGCTTCTATACTTGGTTGTTCTCTGACTCCTGTTCCTCTTTTCTTATAGATGAGAACTGTTGATGTTAGAACAACTGCAATAATTCCTACTATTGCAATCTGCTCGATCGTTATTTGTTGTGGTGGTGGTGGCGGAGTTGTTTCTTCAATCTCTTTCCACCATTTGTCGAGCGTGGATAAGTCAGCAACTGTAGGAGTACCTAAACGTCCTTCAGGATCGACTGATATCTGTTGCCCTTTGGTTACGAAGGCGGTACCATTATGATTATCAGTTATCGTTAGGTTGCCGTCGAGGACCACGATGTTCGTGCGGTTGCTCCTGTCCATAGATATTGTGAATTCAGGATCAAGACTTACAGCAACGAAATTCAGTGAGAGAAAAATAAGGGGACCTTCATGCTTGATCTTATAGTCAAGTTCGTACGTCGGTATTACTCCACCAAGAAGACTTGGAATCATCACGAAAGTAGTCGGGTTGTATGCTCGTAGAACGTTTATTTTCGCACTTTTAATGGGGCCCTCATATTGAGGGGTTGCACGTACAAGCAGCGTTCCTAGTCGCTCGCCACTTTTCTTTGAAACATCCAATCTGGCTAATGCCCTATCGTCCTTGGCAGCTTGCTCAGTGGGCAGACAGGCGATAAAGATGTCTTGTGTAAAATCCTTTATTTCTTCTCCTTCGGAGAGTACCAGTTTCTTGTCAGAGCCTATGACGAATTTTGGCGTGTCTGTTTTGGGATCCTTTGTTGATAGGAACAGGGATAATGTTAAGGTTGGACTTGAGGGAAATCTATAGGTTGAAGGTACCTCTAGATCTTTGAGGATATTTGAGGCGATGATGAAGACGTCGTGGCTTTGGCACTCGCTCATGTGCCACTCATAAACATAGTAGACTTCGTCTCCAGCATGTTTTTGGCTTTCTATGTCTACGATTCCATCTCCATCAGGTGTCCTACTCAACTCCATGTTTCCAAGGAAGTTGTTTGTTCCAACGATCGCGTAAATCTTGACGTTGGGAGGCTTAGGCCGACTATTTATCGCGTTTACTGTAGTACTGCCAGGCATCATTTCTCTAACTGCTTCACCAAGCTTGCCCATCGCACCTGCCTCAACATGGGAATCTATCCAATCAATAAAGGCCCCACCTTTACTGATCGCATCAACAAACTGCTGAGGACCTGGTGAGCCTTTGTAGGGAGTTCCGACCGTAATAAGCTTGGAAACAGAACTCTCAACATTCTCCCTTGTGCCTCTCCAATATCCCTCCATGATCATGAAGTATCTAGTTATTACGCCGCCCATACTGTGGGCTAACACATCGATCTTACTACAATTAATGCCCTTTGCGATGTAATCTGTTTTGATCTGGTCTATCTTCTTAAGTAGGTAGTTTTGCGCTGTATCCCTTGGATCATCTACGTTTTTCTCCTCATAGTCTAGGGTGTAGACATTGAAACCGTCACTCTCCAACCTTGGAACCGTTTTGCCCCATGTTTTAGCGCTCGACCAGATTCCATGAATCAGAAGAACCGGTTTACGGTAAACCTTCAAAGTAATTGGTTCTAAGGGGGTTCCGTCATCCAGTGAAGGCTTGAGTGTTATGTCAGCGCCCTCTTTTGGGATTTTGTCTGGAGTTAGTTCAAGGGCTTTGGTGTCAGGGATGTACTTGAATACGGCCACACCATCCATAGATGACTGGGTGAGCTGGATTTTGCCATCAGTTAAAGTGATGGTTCTACTTTCTGTTGTTGGTGTCTTGACACGGATCTCGGCGCTTGAAACACCGTCAGCCACAACTCCGAGACCGCCTTTCCTAAGATAGTAGGTTACCAAGCAACTATCTTCCAGCTCCTCCTCGACCCCCATATACCTGTCCGTCAATACTACTACCTTCAGTTGAATGGACTCTTTGCCTTCAGATGAGTCAACGTAGTAAGGCCACATATCTTCAGGGGACCCAGGTGTAAAGAGACAAGAGAGGGTCACTGTTCCCGAGCCGCTAGGAATGTCCTTATAGGCGCCCTCAGCGCGGCCCGTGGGATTTCTTGCATAACCACCGCCCCATATCATACTTTTATCACCGACCTTGAAGGACCCCCCATCCTTAGCATATATTATCCAGACAGCTATCGATATCCCATCATATTCACTGCGGGAGTATTCTACAGCTACATTTATTCTAGGCTCAATAACGGCGCCTCGAACATAGTGGTCCCTAGGGTCGTTGATGAAAGAGCCGGAAGGAGGATCTACAGATATTATCTTCAAAGAATTTTGAGCACGTACATTCGGTATGAAAGGTACGAATATTGAGATAGCCAGGATCAGGAGAAACTGGAGGGATAGAAAGGCTCTATTCAACTCAACTACCCACTAATTAATTGTAAAATTAAGATCTTAAGATCTTCGATAGAACTACGCATTGCATTCAAGTTGGTGGAGCGCACCAGAAAAGATGAAAGAGTTTCGGTAGTTATTTTTTCTAGTGGTTGGTCGGGTTCGGCAAGAAGCAGACCATAGGCGGTCGAGCGCTAGAATGAACCTGTAAGGGTGATGCGGCTCTTTGAATGCTCCATAGCAATCTACCGCCAGACGTAGCGAAAACCCAACCCCCGATTCGATGGTCCTCTCACTAGTTTCGTATCCGGGATTCGTGCGCGCTGTTGCATTACGCGTGCTGGGCATGTATCAGAAGTCACTACCGTGTCAAACCCGAGGTCTGGTGCGGGGAGTGGAATTTGGACTTCAAGTTCGGTTCCCTAACCTCATACTAATTACCAACGGATGATCAGCGTTTCTTAGATATCACACTTGTCATTCTAACGGTTCAATTTTGGATGCTCTCACCAGATAATGCGACGACGACGAACTCTAATGCCTCGCTTCGCTCGGGAGATGATGAAAAAGAAAGCATCCTAGGAAGCTACAAAAAAGAGAAAGGATGTCTTGGTTAGTCTCTTCTTCTCTTAACAGCTACAACCGCTGATACTGCTACGACCAGTCCTGCTAGTGCTGCGAGTGGTGCCACAATCTCAAGCTTGTTTGTGGGCATAACGATGCCGCCAACAGGCGCAGACACTTGATCCACTACAGCCCTGATCATAAGATCAGAGGATTCAGATATCTCCCATAACAATTCTGGAGATTCTCTGGAACAAGTTCGAAGATCAATTGGACTAGTAGTATCCATACCGATTGCTGGCCCTTGGGAGGACAGGTATTCAATGGAGATGTAGAAATCTCCTGAAACCACTATGTTATACGAGGATAAGTCGACATCAAACCATCCGGTACCAACAGGGTTAACATCTAAAGCGGGATCTGTAACGCCGCTTCCATAGATGTGAAGCCTAAAGGTATCAGGGTTACTCCATACAAAAAATCGTGCAATCAATATCTTAGCACTAGACCAGCCGGGTTGTAGTGAGAATCTCACCGCATGTTCTATCCCAGGCTCCGCTGACCAACCGTTCTCCGCGGTGCCATCATCATAAGCCAACTCTACTGAAGCCTTTGCTTCCTGTACTGGCAGAAACGAGCCTGCTGAGAAAATCACAATCATCAATAGCAGGACTAGTGGGAGCTTGTGAGTCTTCATAGTTAACACACAATGGTAACTCTGCTTCTCATGCCCTAATAACGCTTATTCTTCATTCCGATACTTCGGGTTCTTTCTTCTTGAGTCTTAAGGAAGAGGGGCTTGCGAAAGAAAGGGAGAAAGAGGCTAGTCTCTTCGTTTCTTAACAGCTACAACCGCTGATACTACTATTAGTCCTGCCAATGCTGCGAACGGCGCTACTATCTCAAACTTGCTTGTTGGCATTACGACTCCGCCGACAGGCAGTGTGGGTGTTCTGTAGCCTGTATCTAAGAGGTAGCCTGTTTCTTTTGGTGAAGTTCCGACTGCTAGTGTTCCGCCGTCACCAGAAATTGATAGGCCGAAACCTGTATTGTCAGGATCATAACTCCATTTTAGGTTTCCCATCTTGTCGAAGAAGTAGACTCTTGGTGGTCCAGAGATATCATTGAAGGCTGCCATGTAGTCTCCCGCGTTGTTAATCACTACTCTTACCACGTCGCCTGCGGTGGCAAAAGTCCAGTTTGGATTTTGAGGTTTACCCGTCAGCCTTGTTGCTCCAGCCCAGAAGTACACTCCTTTGGTAGTGGCAGTTGCTCCTGCTATTACTGAGTTGCCGTCACTTGACATGTCCAGGTCACTGAAGTAGATGCCTGTCGGACTTTTCCATGTTGATGGCGGATTGCCGCTTAGAGTCTTGGCGCTAGTCCAATAGTGGACTGAATCGCCGTAGGATGAAGCGGCCACATAGTTTCCGTCATCGGAAACAGCTATTCCTATGACACGGCCAGCTGGTTCGGTTGATAGCCAGTCTGGAGCCTGTGGGGTTCCCGTGAGCGTTTTGGCGTTCTTCCAGTAAGCAGCACCATATATGTCGGGCGTGCTGGAGGTCTTGACTCCTGCTGCCACATAGTCTCCGTCGCTTGAGAGATCAACTTCCTCAACCTGCCAGTACCATATACTCTGCCAACTTACTGCCTCGCTGCTGGTTGATCGTCCTTTCGCATTAGCCCAGTAGAAGACCCATCTGCCTGTTCCACATGCTACTACATTGTTGCCGTCGTCAGAGATGTCGAGACATCCCCTATAGATACCGCCCTTCAGGTCGACGCTGCTCCAAGTTGGTGATGGGGTTCCAGTCTGAGATCTGGCGTTCTTCCAGAAGGCAATACCGCCATGCCCGCTGCTCACGTATTCGCCTGCAACGACGCAGTCTCCATTAGCTGAGATCGCAACCGATTCCACGGTTCCACTGGGTGCTGTAAATGTCCAGATCGGCGTACTACTGCTTCTGCCGTAAAATCGAAGCTGGTTACCTGAGGCAACCGCTACGTAGTTTCCATCCTTGGATAGAGCGATGTCGTTGGTGCCGACGGCGTCGCTCCAGAGCTGTGTTGGCGGAGCAGCATACACTGTAGACACCATCATAACGATTAGAGCTAAAGGAACTAGGACTTTGAGCATAAGCTTACAAGTAGTCATCAGCTTCACGACTGCCTACGTCTCTGCTTAGGCTATATAAATAATGATTGCTAATAACTTCAAAAAGAATTGGAGTGAAGGTTAGGGGATCCATAGTTTTGATCTAGGGCCTTCCTCAACGCTTCCCCTGCTTAAATATTGTCCCAATAGACTTCTCATGACCACTGTAGACATTAGTAGGCTGAAGGGGTTTGCTCTGCAGCTTCCACCAGATCATCCGCTGCAGAGAGTGCTGATGGTGGAGAAGGATACGTTAACGGTTGATGAGTTTCTGAACAGAGTTGACCTGTGGCTGA
>JAPKYM010000340.1 GCA_026394315.1 Candidatus Bathyarchaeota archaeon
TCTGGCTACTCGCCAGACAGGTTCTGAGGAACAGAGGAGAACTGCCTCCAGACGGAGGAATCCCCCAGACGGTTGACGACTTCGAAACCAAGCTCACCGCCATAACTCCAAAGTACGGCGCTGAGGATTGAAGATACGCAATCCTGCACAGGCAGGAATGTTCTACTCAGGATCTGCCCGTCCACTGGTTAAAGAGATAGAAGACTGCTTCAAACACAAACTTGGGCCTGCCAAGCTTCCTGAAAGGAGACAGGAACCCCTAGCCCATCTCGTAGCATTGGTCTGCCCGCACGCAGGCTATATCTACTCTGGCCCAGTTGCGGCGACTGCCTACCTGGAGCTTGCAAGATACGGCAAACCGAGTACTGCAGTCATTATCGGGCCAAACCACACAGGAATGGGTAGCGGAGTCTCTTTGATGAACGAAGGGACATGGACTACACCACTCGGCCGGATTGAAATCGACTCAACACTTGCTAATGCAATACTAGAAAATGCTCCAATCATAGACATTGATGAAAAAGCTCACACATACGAACACTCCATAGAGGTCCAACTACCATTCCTCCAGTATCTGTATGAGGACGACTTCAGTCTCGTCCCGATTTGCATGATGATCCAAGATCTGGAGACAGGCAGGGAAATCGGCGAAGCCATAGCCAAAGCCACGAACGACTCATCATGTCTTGTTGTGGCATCATCTGACATGACTCACTACGAGCCACACAACATCGCCAGTGAGAAAGACATGTCGGCCGTCAGGGCAATCGAAAGGATGGATGACAAGGAGCTGGATAAGGTTGTGCAATCAAATTCAATATCGATTTGTGGAATAGGTCCAATTATTTCCGCAATGACCTTTTCCAAGAAGCGGGGAGCTACAAAGGCACATCTGTTGTCCTACAGAACGAGCGGAGAAGTATCTGGGGATTACTCATCTGTTGTCGGTTACGCAGCAATAGCGTTCGTAACCTAATTTGGTTTTCCTCAAGGAGATCTAATAGTGATTGTCGGTCAAGCGCCTGCAAAAGTCATACTGACAGGAGAACACTTCGTAGTTCATGGACAGCCCGCGCTTGCCGCAGCTGTAAACTTGTACTCTAAAGCCACCGTGAGACCTGGAGTCTATGGTATCGTTCAAATATCATCGCCAGAACTTGGAGTCAAGAGAAGCTATCCGACAAGATTGATCAATACAGTGCCCTCCTCAACCCATGACGACTCTGCACTCGAGCCTCTCAGACTGCTAGTAGGAAAAGTACTGGAAGAAGCTGGGGAAACTGATATTGGTCTAGACCTGGAGATAATTTCCCAGATCCCGGTCGGCGTTGGTCTGGGTTCTTCAGCTTCCACCGCCGTCTCGACCACAGCAGCTTTAGCGGAGTTTCTGAATCTTCACTTTGAAAAGAACGATATACTGAAAATCGCCTCCGTTCAAGAAAAACATGTACATAAGAAACCTTCAGGAATCGACGCTTCAACGATCACTTACGGTGGAGTGCTCTGTTTTCGAGTAGGAGAACAACCAATCAGACTACAGTCGAACGATCAGATGAGCATTGTAATAGGCAACACCGGATCTTCTAGATCAACAGGCGTTCTCGTTACCAATGTGAGCAAGCGTGTCGCAGTAGGAGACAAGGAACTGACAAGAATTAATGAATCTGCAGGAAATCTCACACTCCAAGCGGTACAAGCCTACAAGGAACGGGATTTCGACAGACTCGGACAGTTGATGTGCGCAAATCATGAGCTACTAATGCAGATAGGTGTTTCAACAACTGAACTGGACACATTGGTTGAAGCTGCAATGAGCGCTGGAGCATTTGGAGCAAAACTGACAGGGGCAGGAGGTGGAGGCTGCATGATAGCCCTCTCCAGACCCGAAGACAGAACTAGGATTGCAGATGCCATATCTAGCAATGGAGGTAGTGCATACCTCGTTGAGCTAGATACCCTCGGTGTCAGAATCTGCGAGGATCAGACAGATATGCATTAGCAACATGAGTCAGAAGTAGAATAATACGCTTTCAATCTGGTCCAGTATCTGGTGGGGACACGCATGTCAAAGAAGATAGCCTTAAGGAAAAAAGGACACCTAAACATATCTCTGAGAGAGAATGTACAGGGGGGTATTAGTTCCGGTTTCGAAGATGTACTTCTAATTCATCAGGCCCTCCCTGAGACCAACCGATCTGACATAGATCTCTCGACGAAGATGTTCGGGCGCTCTCTTGATGCTCCGCTAGTTCTAGAATCTATGACCGGAGGAGTGCCTGAGGCAATGAAGCTCAACAGGCTACTTGCAGAGTGCGCCGAGAAGTACGGATTGGCAATTGGCGTTGGCAGTCAAAGAGCTGCTATCGAACGCCCCATTTTCGCCAAAACGTATAGTGTTGTTAGAGACGTTGCGCCAAATACGTTAGTCTTCGCAAATCTCGGTGCCCCACAGTTCGCATCTGGATATGGCATTGAAGAAGCCAGTGTTGCAGTCGATATGATTAAGGCGGATGCTTTGGTCATACATGCAAACCCACTTCAGGAGTCAATTCAGATTGAAGGAGAAACAAGCTTCAAAGGAGCACTACCGAAGATCGAAGAAGTGGCGCGGGCACTTAGAGTCCCTGTGATTATCAAAGAGACTGGTTCCGGTATGTCTCGAGAGGTTGCATCTCAGATAGAGAAGGTCGGTGCAAAGGGGATAGATGTCGCAGGAGCAGGGGGAACAAGTTGGGCCGCAGTCGAGTATTTTCGGGCTTTGCAGGGTGGACACAGAATCCAACAGCAACTAGGAAAGATCTTCCGAAATTGGGGAATACCGACATGTGCAAGCTTGGTTGAAGTATCGAGATCAACCTGTCTGACAGTGATATCATCTGGAGGCTTAAGAAGCGGACTTGATGTGGCGAAGTCAATAGCACTGGGAGCCGCAGCGGGGGGATTTGCCTTACCTGTGCTCAAAGCAGCAAAGCGCGGGAGCAGATATCTGAATGAACTGATAGAAATCCTCATTGAAGAGTTAAGGACCACCATGTTCTTGGTCGGTGCCCGAAATATCGATGATCTAAGAAATGTCCCGCTGGTCTTGACGGGTAATACGGCTTATTGGTTGAATGAGCGAGGATACTCAACCAGAGACTTCGCCAACAGGCGAATTCCGGCCTGAACAAGAGATTAGAGAATACTATCAGCAAACACATTTTCTTATTAGAGAGCCAGCCCATACACTAGATGCGTGAGATGGAGATATGGAAAGAAGTTCACAGCTCACGGGATTCTATAATCTCAGCCCGCCTGAAAGGCTGAAACTACTTAGGGATTTTGCTTCTCTCAATGATGAGGAAGTCAACGCTCTCCAGTCAACAGGATCACTGGACATCCAACTTGCTAACCGGATGATCGAGAACGTAGTCGGCGTTATGCCGGTCACTCTAGGGATAGCCACGAATTTCCTGGTAAACGGAAAAGACTACCTTATCCCGATGGCCATCGAGGAACCCTCGGTTGTGGCTGCAGCAAGTAATGCTGCGAAGATGGCTAGACCCAAAGGAGGCTTTACAGCTAGCAGTGCACAACCGATCATGATTGGCCAAATACAGGTGCTTGGAGTATCAGATCCGCATGGTGCAAAGATGACCATCCTCTCAAATAAGGAGGAGATCTTGAGGAAAGCCAACGAACAAGATCCCATACTTGTTACAAAGGGAGGCGGCGCCAAAGACATGCGGTGTAAAGTCCTGAATACAATAGTTGGAGAAATGGTGGTTGTTGAACTATTAGTTGACTGTAGAGACGCAATGGGTGCCAACGCAGTTAACACAATGGCTGAGGCCGTAGCCCCAACCATTGAGTCCCTCTCCGGAGGGAGAGTGCGCCTAAGGATAATCTCTAATCTGGCAACTGAGAGGCTAGCTCGCGCAAGAGCAGTCTTTTCGAAATCCGCCTTAGGCGGCGAGGAAGTCGTAGATGCAATAGTCAGTGCCTACGCTTTTGCATTAGCCGATCCTTACCGATGTACAACACACAACAAGGGAATAATGAATGGGGTCTCAGCCGTTGTGCTGGCTACCGGGAACGACACAAGAGCCGTTGAGGCTGGTGCACACAGCTATGCAGCGCTTCACGGAGTGTGCAGGCCACTGACTACGTGGGAGAAGAACCGTGACGGTGATCTCGTAGGGACAATTGAACTTCCGATGGCTGTTGGACTCATAGGTGGTGCCACAGCAATCCACCCAATAGCCAAGATCGCGATCAAGATTCTAGGTGTGAAGACCGCCACAGAACTCGCACAGGTAATCGCTTCAGTTGGTCTAGCACAGAATCTTGCTGCTATCAGGGCCCTGACAACAGAAGGTATACAGCGGGGTCACATGACCCTGCACGCGAGAAACATCGCCTCGATGGCCGGTGCGACCGGTGAGATGGTGGACATGATCGCCGACATGATGGTCAAAGAAAGAAAAGTCAGAATGGACAGAGCCAAAGAACTTCTTGAAGGGCTGAGACAGAAGAAGTAGAAATGTCTCGACTTGCGATCTTGTGCAGTTAGATCTATCAGATACTGCCAGCGATGAAAGCAAGAAGTCCAAGAAACATCCAGATCATGACTCGGTTCTTTGTTCGTTTAGCATTCTCTCGATCGAAGCTCCTGACCAAGGTTATGCTAGACATCACAAATCCTGTATCAGAGAGCAGTACTAAGGGGATATATCCTAAACCCACCAAGCCCAACAACGATGGTGCGAAACTCAGACAAACTGCTATCATATAGAGTGCCACAGAAAGCCTCGAAGCTTTCCTAGGACCATGGGCTACGGCGACAGTTCTGATCATACCCGATCTGTCACCTTCGACGTCTATGATCCCTTTTGTAACCTCTCTGCCTAGGTTGGCGGTGAACGCGATTAGGGAGAAGAACACCAGGGCAGGCGTGATTCTTCCAACGGTAGCTCCCCCGAATATGAAAGGTAGTCCTATGCATACGCTCACCAAGATATTTCCTAGGAAACCCGTGCGTTTGCCCAAAGTGTTATAGTATAGCATAAGAGAAAGCGCGAAAGCCGCTATCGTGAGGCTAGCCCAATTTAGCATGGCAGCGGTGACAAGTCCGGTTGCGCAGGCAATTGCCCCAAGAGAAATGACCTGAAATGTTGCGAGAGTGCCTGAGGGTAAGGGCTTTTCAGGTCTGTTCACGCGATCGATTTCAAGGTCGTAGTAATCGTTCAGCGCCATTGTTCCGGCCATTAGCAAGGAGGCCGTGAGTGAACCCAAGAGCGCTTCTTGTAGAAGGGGAAGTCTTCTCAAAGCAATGAATTCCCCAATTGTGACTGCAAAGCCTATCATGACGCAGTTTATCGGTCTGACTGTTCTGATGATGGCTATCAACTTTGAAAGGCAAGTATGGGCTACCGAGTTATCTGAGTTGAGCCTGCTCAAATTCCTGATGCACCCTTGAATTGTGTTTTCAATAGTTGGTTGATATATCTATAAGAGTGATCCATTATCACGCCAAGATCCGCTTCAAGAAATTGATCAGGCGACTGATTAAAATAGTGAATTGGTTCAGAGGTAGGGCCATGCCTGAAGGTTTTCGGACATTACGGAGCTTCGTCTTTGTACGCACGCGAGAATCCTAATATGATTAGAGTCGACATTATGAAGTGACGCGAGATGATAGGAAAAGTCGAAAAGCATCTCATGGATGTTATGGAGAAGAGGGGAACGATACATCTTTCCTTGCTGGATCCGCAGAATGTCAGAGTTGAAATGGTAGAGGAGCTAGTCAAGAAACTCGCCGACATGGGCTCCTCCGCAATTATGGTAGGGGGCAGTACTGTAGTATCTCAGCGTGAACTTGACGACGTCGTCAAAGAAATCAAGAAGGGGGCTGATCTTCCAGTAATCCTGTTTCCAAATGGAGTGACTGGAATAAGTGAATACGCAGATGCCATTTTCTTTGCTTCTCTGATGAATTCCACTAATCCCTACTATATCATGGGTGTTCAGGCTCTAGGCGCTCCATTGGTGAAACGCTACAAGCTGGAGCCAATTCCTATGGGCTACTTAATAGTTGGCACAAGCCTTGGTGCTGCAGGGTTTGTAGGCCAGGCCATCCCTATCCCTCCAGAGAAACCTGAACTCGCCTGCATGTATGGGATTGCAGCTGAGTACCTTGGAATGCGTTTTGTCTATCTTGAGGCCGGATCTGGATCGGAGAAACCCGTTCCACCAGAGATGGTCAGATGTGTGAAGAAGGCCACGGGTGTGAAACTGATTGTCGGTGGAGGAATAAGAACGCCTGAGCAGGCCTTGGACGCTGCAAAGGCCGGAGCTGATGCAATCGTTACGGGCACATTGATTGAACAGGCTTCCATAGACAATACTGGAAACCTAATCTCTAGCCTTCGGAGACGCTAGATCTCGGCCAGAGGCTTGGTACTCTTGCATCATCGTAGCTTTCTTTTCACAGGAAAGATGCTACCTTACTACAAGCTCGTACGGGCGTTGGCGTTTCCATCGATATTGAGGATTTTGTTTCTTCTTCTGATCTTCAATCTCATCGGAAGCGCCTTTGCCTTCGCCTTCGCAAGGCCCACTTGGGAGAGTATTCTGTACGGTCTGTTCTTTGGCTTCTCCGTGCTCTTCGTCCCCGCAATTCTTACAGATGCAGTCTCAGCCTACCTAGTCCTCAGAGACGATCCGCTTTTCTACGTTCGAAGATGTCTGGCTCTGTCATTGTTCTCCTGCATGTTATGGGTTCTAATACTTGGCTTCGGAGGAATGCTAGAAGGCGGTCTGAAGCTTAACTTTTTTCCGCAGCAACCATTCTATGTTGCTTTGTTCACTGTCTTGCCTTTGAGAACTCTAGCTGTTTTCTCGATGTCATCGAAGCAGGCGCATAGAAAGTTTCTGTTCTCGTATATGCAGCCCTTGGCATCTTCCGTGGCAGCAGTCATAATCTTCAATTTGAACCCCTCACTTTTTGTTAGAGCTTTCTCTGCTGCAGCTCTCTTTTCGCTGGCATCCGTGTCAGTTCTTTTGAGATACATTGAATCCAAAGGTCAGAGTGCAGTCAGAACATCGCCTCTGTGGGTATTCAGAGCGTTCTTGGTTGATTGGCTTAATCGAGAGAATGATATGTTTGAGCGTTTCTTGGAGGAAATTGGAACCGAAGAGCAAATAAGGGTAACAGTAGTTCGATTCCGTGACAAGAGGAGTAACCGGCCCAAGGGGCTGCTCGTAGTATCTGATTTTCATCCGGGGCCTTTTCTAAACGTCGGCAGCAGCGCCCTCCCATACCTGATTCAGAAGAGATTCGAGGCTGACGGCATGGTAGTATCTGTTCCACATGGAGTCTCGGGGCATGAACATAATCTGGTTTCACAGGCGCAGAACATGAAACTGATTTCGGCAGTCGAAGGCCTTCTGCAGAATTCGGAGCTCAACGAAACCGTGTCCAATTTCAAGAGGGTGGAGGTTGGATCAGCAAAGATAGGCGCTCAACTTGTCGGGGATTGCCTGCTACTGACTCTGACGCAATCACCAAATGACATGGAAGACATACCTTTCCACCTCGGGAAAGAGGTGGAAGGACTTGCCAAGACCAGATTCAAGCATGTAGCGGTAGTTGACTCACATAATTGCATAACCGATGCGCGGATATTCACTGAACAAGAGCTCGTAGATCTGAAAGAAGCTGCTTCCCAGGCAATTGAGTCTCCTCTGAGTTCAAGAGCCGAGTTTGAGATGGGTGCCGCAAAAAGTGCCTTTGAAGTCGGGGGGCCTG
>JAPKYM010000166.1 GCA_026394315.1 Candidatus Bathyarchaeota archaeon
GAATCCTATTGCGATAGCAGCGAGACTTGCAAATACACCCCCAGCAATCACGTAAAGGAAGGTGGGTAATGGAGTTGCAACGAGATTAAAGGCCAGAACTGCGACCACGTAGGCGCCCAAGCCGTAATAGATCACATGGCCGAAATTAATGTAACCTGAGAACCCGGTGAAAATATTCAAGCTATAGGCCAGAATCAGTAATTCAATCATTGCATAGAGGTATGCAGTTGTAGCGGCTTCAGTCATAAAACCTATGATGCCAACTACAACAGCAAAAGCAAGGGATATTATCAGGCTGCTTTTTCCCAGAAGATTCTTAGTACTCATCATTGTTCTACCGCCTCTTTCCGAATAAACCTTCAGGTCTTATCAAGAAGGTCAATACCAGTATAATGTACGATACGGCAGGAGCCATTCCTTGGGTCCAGTAACTCCCTGTGAAGCTCGTTGCTAACCCAATTATCAGACCCGCAACTAGGCAGCCGACTGGATCGCCCACCGTTCCGAGGATGACTATTGTGAAGGCGTAAAGCGAAAAGGGGAGACCGCCATACGGCTCTATGGGGTATACGAGTGAGATAAGCGCTCCTGAGAATACCGTTAGAGTAATGCCAATGGTAAACCCCGCTGCATAGATCTTATTGACATTGATTCCGACGAGACTGGCAGCTTTCCAGTTTGACACCGTAGCCCGGATGCTTCTCCCAAAATATGTGTAATTCAAAACCACTAGCAGCACGATGGTTGTGATAACTGAAACAATTGCTGGAAGCAATTTGTTTCCTGGAATTACTACTTCAGCCACCACCCAGTTTGGATAGAAGACTGGTACGGTTCTGGTAAGTGGCTCCCAAGCAACCAACATAGAGTTTGACAATATGCTTGATACACCGAAAAGTACCATCAATGATCTTAAGCCTACTGTTCTTACGATATGTCGAATCAGGAAATAGTATAGCCCAGCACCTAAGACTGCACCTACTAAGATGGCAACAGGAAACCCAATAATCGGATCAAGAGCAAAGACTGCATTCAACCAAAAGATGACGTAGCAGCCGAGTATCACCAAGTCGCCGCTTGCGATGTTGAATATTCTCATTATGCCGAATATTATCGTCATACCAATCGACGCTAATGACAAGATCAGTCCTACAAGAACACCGGTAACAATAGTTTGCGCCAAAAGGTCAAGAAACATATCTATTCACTCCATAGTGTGGCAAAGGAAAGAAAGGCATGTGTGACCTATTTAATCGTAGACCATTTTGTCATCGGATATCTCAGTGGCGCCTTGGCAACGCGCGCGCGTGCTGCAGAACCGGTTAGAGGTTTGGTTCCGCCGATCCTGACTTTGTTCTGTCCATCGCTCGTCCGAGTGGTCATTGTTGGGCTTGTAGTCGTCGGTATAGACGGTTTGTAATATTGCGATATTCCGTATCCTGCAGCAGCTAGTGCACTCGCAGCTACAATGCCACCAGCGTATTTCAGATAGTTGCGTCGGGTAATCTTCTTATCATCACTCAAGCTCAATACCCAGAGTGCGTGTAACAAATTCTGTATTTATAAGTTTCGTAGTGCGCGCTAACCGTATGCATCAATGTCTTGCAGATCTCCAAAGAACTATCCCAGCCAATACTGCCAGAAAAGTCACCGCAGGTGGAAGAAGGATTGCTTGTAGAGTCAGCCTTTGGAGCAAGACCTCTTGGGCAAAGCTAAGCCTGAACGTATAGGACAGCAATATTCCAATAAAGGCTCCCAGGGCAATTTCTGCCATTTCAATTCTTTTTGCAGTCCAGCTGAAGAGTTCAAGAAGAACAATTGTTGTCATTACGAAGACCAGCAATCGGGTTATCGTTTCCAAGGTTCGAGTCAAGTGTAAATAGGAAATCGATATTTCGACAATCAATGCCAGACTCAAGAAAGAAACAATGCCTGCAAAACAGTGTCTTGAATCAAAGGGCGCTAATCCTGATCCCCTATCTTCGACACGCCTTCGCAAAATAAGCACGATTAAAAGAACAATAGAGGCGTAGGCTACCAAGGTCGCCACGAAGATTATTGTTGAGATCTCAAAAGAAAGGTCGTAAAGATATAGAAGAATAGGCATAACAAGGGTAAGTATTGATGAGAAGAGTTTGAAGAACACCCCCAGGGACAAGTTTATTGCTTCACGATTTCTAACATAGTATGCAAGTAGTGCCACCCATCCGAACTGAACTACAACCAAAGAAAGCCTTTCGACCAGAACCATCAATGTTGACAATGATGGACTGATATCAACAGGAAGGAATGATAGAATGGCTAGGGTGAAGGCTTCGCCGATTCCAAAGCCCGCTGCAAAGCTTAGATGCCCACAAAGGTTAGCATTTCTTAGATTTGAATTCTTGGTGAGAAAGATATAGGCGGAAAGAACTTCAAGCAATTCCAGTGCAGCAAGTGTAGTAACATATTGGATTGTGTCAGGTTTCGATAGGAGTGGGAAGCCAAACCATAATGCCGACAGCAGAACCATCTTTGAAGAGATAGCGCAGGCCCAGCTTAGCCAGCCCGTCAGGAAGAGGCCACGGTCAAGATGAAGCTTCTTCACAAATAGCAACAGTGGAACTAGCCCCGCCGCAAACAACGTCAAGCTATTCAGATAGTACATCCCACTCACTTTATCGGAACCTATCCCTACGATTTCATTGGAATTGTTGATATGAAGTCTTCCCTTGCTGACTATAGATAATCTTCGTTTTGGATTTACTTAGTAAATTTTAAGAAGCAGTTAACGCGTGCGGAGTGGTCTGGAGTCATTGTTCCTGCCCGCAGCTATAGCAGTACTCTGATTGGGTGGGAATTGGAGTCCCACATTTTGAACAGAACTTCTTCGGGACAGGGCCAGTCAGTTCTTGGTCGGTAATCATTATGACCAAGTTCGATGAGGACAACTTCTCAATTTTGGGTATGCTTCTGAGCGTTTTTCCAACATCCATCGGTGTCCCATTCGCCTCCGCAGAGACGACCCTCTTGTCCAAGACGATATCTATCTTCACCGTCAACTCGCTCATTCCTTGGTAGACCTTTAGAAAATTGGAAGTTGCGTCCAAAACTACATCGGCAACTGACGCATCAAGAATCGTTAAGGTCAAGTCTGGATAGTAGGGGGGTTTGGGAAAGCCCTCTGGCGGCTCAGGTATCACTAGAGTCTGGGCCTTGAAACCCTTCTCGTTTAGTCTTGCAGCAAACTCTTCCGTACGAGGATCTGAGTCTCTCGGATTCTTCCAGACTAGAACCGCTAAGCCTTCCTCCTTATAGGGTCTAATGAAGTCCATTGGTGAATATGTGGAGCTCATGATCGATCATACCATCCTCTCAGCCAAGATTCGGGAAGAAGAGCTGCTTAAAGCTTCTTTGATCGCAGTTGCGTATCGCCGTTCTCGCAGTTACAAGTGCGCTCGATCTTCAGATTCACAGAATCTCAAGTGCATCCTTTCAACTAGAGGCGGCTACCATATTCTGCTTCTTACGTTTTTCAAATTGGCAACGTAGACTAGGACTGTAACGATAGAGGTGATGATTGATACAACGGTTAGTGACCATACTGGTTCGGAGGAGTACTTTCTTGCTTCCCATTTTGCAGTGATTGTTTTGGGGGTATTCATGATCACACGATGGTAGAGACTTCGGCCGCTGGGGTCGTCACTCCACCCAGCAAACAAGGCTTCCTCTTCATTAAGACTCTTTGCGGATTCAAAGTTCACAGTAATTGCGGCTGTACTATTCGCGTCATACCAGCCGTCACCATGGATCTTACCGTATTCAGACTTGACTGTTAGGAGATATTGGGAGACATATCTAGGTTTGAGAGAGATGTCTTGGTCCAGGGATAGATTTGTTCTGTTGTTCTTCTCGCCATTTGCCCAAGAGACTAAGTGCAGTCTCTCTTTCTCTGAGAGTTGTACTTCACTTGGTATCTCGAAGGAATGGTTACCTTTTTCCAAGGATAGTCGCAATGAGCCTGAATCATCTGTCTTGTATGTTTGATCGTCAATCTTGATACTCTGAGCGGCTGCTCCAGCCTCAACAACTACCCTTATCTTGTCTGATACCTCTATCTCCATCTCTCTTGAAATTCCAAGGATCTCAGAACCATCCTGACGGAGCACCAATGCTATTGCCATAAGACTCCTCGAAGACTGGTTCGTAACGAAAACGACTGGAAGAGAGCAGTTCCGCTCTCTTCCGAGAACGACGTCTCTCAAGGCTAAGAACGTTTTCTGTTCTAAGTCGAAGATAGCGACTTGTTGTCGTTCAGTGTTGATAATTGGTAATATAGAGGCATTGATTTGGAATATTTCGTACTGAGAGACTCTGGCTGGATAGTAGACATCAATTTGTTCTCTTCCTTTTGAGGAACCATTTATGGATTCGCCATTCTGCGCCCTAGGGATGAGGTTTTCGATCTTCTTTAGATTTGAGGTTCTGATTCTTTCTAAGAACTCTGTAGCGATTGCTAATGGCTTCGAATCATAAGACCCGTCCTTCTCTAGAGTGAAGACTTCATGTTCAACTCCTTTCAGGAGTTGCCAACCCTTGTGAAACCAATGGGTTCCGTACCAGCCCTCCTCGGGGAGGTTCTTGTAGTACTCTTCTCCTTGTGGCCAGAACCAGGCCAATTCGCCATACATAAGGAGAGTGCTTCGGCGGACATTTCTCGAATTACGGGCGCTCATGTATAGCGCTATGCCGCTTGAGGTCCTATGTTTCTCGATCATTTCCTTCCAGTCCAACATCGAAGTTATTATTATCGCTGCATCTGGACCAGGGTCATTCTCTTCAGGAATAGTTAATTCATATGCCAGTGCTACACCTCCAGTTGAGTAACCTACGACAAAGGCGTATGCGTAACCTGAGCTTCTTACCCACTTGCAGATCTTGGAGATCAGTCTACTATCAACCCGGTATGATATCTCTCCTTCACTGAGAGCAAGCATTCCATAGCGGCCTGACAGATCTTGTATGAAACGCATAGTGTTTAGGGACTCTAGCCTGTACGGATTGACTGTCACATATGTTGTTGTGAATTGGCCACCTCCAAGCCAGACTACGCAGGAGTCAGCTTCAGGTCTAGGCCAGTGGTACCAGCTGTAACCGGCGATCTTCTCAGCTGTAGCAATTCTGTGGGGAGTCTCAGTAGTTGCCAGGTAAAGCGGCATAGAGACCGTAATCAGCATGATAAAAGAAAGTAGTCTAAGCATGATTCCTCATCCTGCTCAATATTACTCCCACAATCCCGATGTTGCATATGATTATCAGGACTAGCGCCGTTACGTGGAGTCGGGGTGTCTGTTCTATCTGCCATTCAGCTTCAACAGTCTTCGGAGAGGACATCTTGATTTGAGTGGATGAGGCTGACGCACCTGAGTCTCCACGCCAGCTCTTGAAAACGTATTTCTCAGGGACAATCCAGGAATCTGCTGGGCCATATACTGATCTTGGAACTGAAATAGTTGCGTTGAAATCCACTGGATACCATCCTTCACCCTGAATGCTGCTTAAGCTTGACTTGACAGTCAGGTAATATTCGGTGCCGTACTCGGCATCTAGGGCGGTATCGCCATTGATTTCAAGGATCAGTGGGTTACTAGTTGCACCATCACTCCATTTCAGGAAGCTTAATCGTGAGTCAGCTGTCAGGTTGATAATTTGTGGAACCTCTACCCGATATCTGCCTGGTTTTGTCCTGATCTTGGCCACTCCAAGAGTGTCGGTTTTGATTTTGGCGTCGTTGATTCTGATTACTGCATCTTTGATGGGCAGCTCCAAGGTCATCTCGAGACTTTCGTGCCCACTGATCCTCACAGAGAAAGTTCTATGTAGTGACTCGTTTTCGTAGATCCACCTTTCCGCATACCAGTATCTCAGTAGAGCCTCAAGCTTGAGCTCGCCTTCTCCTGGTGGAGCTCGAAGATTCAAGAGAAAAGACTTGGAGCCGTTGCCCTCTAAGTAAAAGACTCTCGGATCCAGCATAGTATCGGAGTTGAGGTCATAGATTCCTATGTTACTCATTGTCCTTTGCCGGCAGGAATATGTGACTGACACATTGACCGTGAACTTCTGACCTGGGGAGACACTCTCTGGAGAGATCAATTTTCCAAGTGTTATCTTAGATTCAGGCGTTATTGCTCCTTCAGACAGACCCACAGCTTGTAGGGCTACAAGAAATTGAAGCAACATCAGCAATATGAACATACGTTTCATTTGATCATCGTGTCTTGCTTTCATGTAATCATGAGGACAAACTATGATTTGTCATTGCTAATATTAGTACTATCATTTGCACGCGCTATTAGATTCCAGACAACTAAATATTGTAGATGTCAACATACTACACACAAAATTGTCAGATGAGTTGCCTATTTGCTGACTGAAATACTACTATCACTGGGTGTCTGATTGAATCCCGAAGGTCGAACGATGATGAACAGTGAGGAAGATCTGACAATAAGAAGTTTCAAGATAAGCAGAAATCTGCCGCTGGGAACGTACAAGTTCAGAGACGTTTTTTCAGGGTATGAAGTTTCTCCGACGATGCAAGAGCTCTTCATGAACCAGCCGAGCTCATTTGAACTGCAGAACTTGGACGTTGAGGTAACTACTGACGCGAAATATATGAGAGTTAGTGATGTCGACGGAAGATTGCTCATAAGCCCGAACTATCTTAGAAGAGGCAGAAAGGAATTCCTCTATTTGGACCTGATACATGAGTTGACCCATGTGAGGCAGTTTCATCAAGGACACAACATCTACGATCCGAAATTCAGGTACATTGATAGACCGACAGAAATCGAGGCTTTCACAAATGCCGTTGCTGAGGCAAGAAGAATAAAGCTGTCCAACTTGGAGATTTACGAATATATTAGGGTCGATTGGATATCCGATTCCGAACTTGAAGAGCTGGCTGAACGACTAGGCGTTCCATCGCCGGTCAAGAGAGAGATCAACTGAGAAAACATATTTGATCAACACAACCTCGTGAGAGCATCCGAGTCTATGTCTAACCCTCAGACGGCTCAAGAAGATACAAAAGAACCCGATTTGCGGAAATTGCGTCTTGTCGCATGGGAATCTACCAGGGCCTGCAAGTTTTCCTGTAAACACTGTCGAGCAACTGCGCAGACTAGTCCAGACCCAAAACAGTTGTCCACCTCAGAGATTAAGGGACTTATAGACGACATCTCCAGACTGGTCAAGCCTATTCTCATAATCACAGGAGGCGACCCATTACTCAGAGATGATGTCTACGAGGTTGCGGAATACGCCACTGATAGAGGCTTGCATGTGGCTATGGCGTTGAATGGCCAAGTTGACCGCGAGACCGCATCTGCCATACGCTCAGCTGGCGTCAAACGAGTCTCACTCAGTCTGGATGGTTCCAAGCCATCCATTCATGACGAATTCAGGGGGATTGAGGGGGCTTTTGAGATGGCGATGAAAACCGCTGAATCCGTAAAGGCTGAGGATCTGCCCTTCAGAATCCTTACGACAGTCACCAAACACAACATCCATGATTTAACTGATATACACAAGCTCGTAACCGATCTTGGAGCTGAGAACTGGGATGTCTTCATGCTCGTTCCAACAGGCAGAGCCAGAAGTGATATGGAAGTTACACCAGCAGAGTACGAAACCGTGCTGAGATTTGTTCGTGACCTTTCACGCAAATCTGGAATTCCTGTGAAGCTGACCTGCGCACCACACTACAACCGTCTTATGCTCCAATCCAAAGGTCTCGGCGAAAGCAGCTACGCCAACATCTGTCAGGAAATGACAAGGCTCAAGATTGGTCGAGGATGCTTGGCTGGCGATGGTTTCTGCTTCATATCTCATGTGGGTGAAGTCTATGGTTGTGGTTATCTCCCAATCTCAGGCGGCAACATTAGAAAGAAGAGGTTCTCCGAGATCTATACTTCATCACCTTTTTTCATTCAGCTAAGGGACAGAAGACTTCTGAAGGGTAAATGTAGAATCTGTGCCTTTCGTGAAGCCTGCGGAGGTTGCCGGGCTCGAGCATACTCAATCTTCAACGACTTTCTTGCTCAAGAGCCATACTGTACCTACGAGCCCTCAGCAACTGGGCAGTCTAAAGGTTAGACCTATCTTGTGTTAAATTGGCAAGCGGCCGTTGCCTTTCTCAGATGGTTAATTCCATGTAATCCTCTGCAACTATGATCTCGCCACCGTAATCTTGCGAGACCCTAGAAACCATTTCCTCCGTGCGTGTCTCGCATACTGGATATAGATGTGTCAGGACGAGTCTCTTACATTCTGCCTTCGCAGCTATATGCCCAAGCTCTGAGGCGGTTGTGTGCAACCCTACGAGAAATTCCTCGCTCGGAAAAGAACACTCATGAACCAACGTATCTGTTCCCTTTGCTAGCTTAATCAAGTTGTCATCTGGGATCGTATCTCCAGAGTATGTGACGGATTTTCCGTCAGCTTCTATTCTGTAGGCAACGCCGCCAGCATGATGGACTGGTGCTGCTAATCCCGTCCAATTCTGATTTCTCGTGAATATGCCTTGTTCTACTTCACAGAGAGCCAGATACCCGCTGCGATTCAGTGCGTCCGCTACGCGATTCCAAGGCTCGACCTTTTCCAGAAGATCTGTTGTAAACTTTACGAGCCCCTTCGGCCCGTAGACATCAAGTGTACTCTTAGGGGTTATCTCGCCGGTCTCAGGATCGAAGGCTTGGGAATGTATCAGGGGAAGATAGTCGGCCACATGATCGATGTGAAAGTGGGAAAGTAGAAGCTGATTGATCTCACATAGTCGTGAACCTGATCTGCACAATTTGTATATTGTGGCGGGACCTATGTCTATCAGTATCTTCTCTCCTGCCAGCTCTAGAAGGACTGAAGAGTAGGATCTCTTCGCCGTGGGAATTATGCTTCCTGAACCTAGCAACCATATCTTCAAAGACCACACCAAAACAGCCCTACAAATGCGTGCCAGGAAGATTCAAGTCTTGTTGCAGGATCATGCTTTCCACATCTGGCACGCGAAAACACACCAGTTTTCACTAAAGGGTATGATGTCGAAACAGAAATAAAACGATACTTGCAGACCCAAGCAATTGAGCGCGCATGGGTGAAAAAACAAGTGTGTGTAAGGACTCTGGTACATTATTCTTCGGATTTTT
>JAPKYM010000228.1 GCA_026394315.1 Candidatus Bathyarchaeota archaeon
GAGTACAGGGCGATAATTGCAGCCCTTCAGGGGGTTTCTGGAGTCAAGTTGACCATATATTCTGACAGTCAACTCGCTGTGAGGCAGCTCAGCGGGGAGTATGAGATCAGAGATCCAAAACTCAAAATCTTGGCTGCCAAAGTCCAGCAACTCTGCCAAAATAGGGCAGTCACCTTTAGATGGATACCTCGAGAGAAGAACCTGGCGGGCAAGATCCTCGAGAAGCTGGTCTGAAGGGCGCGATCCAGAAGCCTGCCTAAACTGGGGGTTACAAGGTGAGCCTTCGAAACGGAATATTCTTACGGCCGACTGGGGATTCAAAAGGTGAAGTCTAATGGACAGGTTATGAAGGCAGAATAAGTGAAGAAAAAAAAAGGTGAAAAATGCCCAAAATGCGGGACAGAACTTACGAGGAAGGCCTCAATAAGAGATTATAGCTATATGTTTATACTTGTTTGCAAAAAGTGCGGCTATACATCAACTGAGAAGCCTGTAAGTATCTAGATCCCCGACCAACGATGGACAAGTCATGGAAGAATCATGTGAGCAGGTACCAATATTGGTCTGCGAAAACAATGAGAGCGCACGCTAAGCAGCAGTAGAAGGTGTAAGAATACTGGAACAGAATATCTCTGAGACGGGATTCCAGAGAATAGACGCTTTAGATGCCGAGATACGCAACCTCAGAACTCAGCGTTTAAATTTCAATATTGAGTGGAAGAACTGTGCTGAACAGCGCAATTCTCTTAACAGTAAACTTAGGGAACTAAGCGAGAAGATAAGAGCAATCAGAAGTCAAAGAGATGCTATGAATGAGAACGTCAAAGCCCTGAAAAGCTCAAGGGATAAGCTCAGGTCGGAGATAGTTGAAAAGCGTGACAGAATTGGGGAAATGATTTCCAATTTCAAGCAACTTCGATCCAATGTTCAGGGAACCTTTCACGAGACAAAAGATTCATTCGAAAAACTCGAGTGGCGGCAGCAGACATCGTCTCTTGACTCAAAGGAAGAGAACAGGTTGCTGACTCAGATCAAAGAGTTGGAGGTGCAATTAGAGAAACATCAGAGACTGAACGAACTGCAAAGGCCTTTAGATGACCAGAAAGCTGCGATTGACACACTGAGACGAGATGCACAGTCTGTCCATGAGAAGATCCTTGAGGCCGCTGAATCCAGTGCGAAGATGCATGAGGAAATGATGCGGGTTGTTGGAGATCTAAAGGAGATTAAAGCTTCTGCCGATGCCGCCCACAAGAAGTATCTGGAGGCTCGGATTGAAACTGAACGAGTAGAACAGGAACTCGTGCACAGAGTTATAGAAAGGAAGAAGATCCACCAAGAGATCTTTGGAGAAGAAGAAGCCGAACGCTTGCGAAAGAGGAAGGAGCTCGCGGAGAGACTCACAGAGTCGGGATCCGCAAAACTGAGTCAGGGAAAGAGGTTGTCTTTTGAAGAGTTCAGGGCTCTGATGGAACAGAAGAAGATCTAGCGCGCGCTCGAGCTTCTATCTTAGAGCTTAGCGAATCCAACCGAAAAATTGGTGTCGTAGGGATGAACAGTCAAACCTGCGCCTAGGTCGGTGCAGGATGGCAGGGTAGTCGTTCCAGAGGACCTTGATAACACAAACGTCTAGGAGTTGACTTGCATGCTCACGGGACTGCTGAAGATAATCGGTGTCTACAAGGTATACGCGAAATGGCTGAATGGACAAGTCAAGAAGTCCGTTATGCCAAGACACGTAGGAGTAATCCTTGATGGAAATCGGAGATGGGCTGCAGAGAGAACTCTCGCTATCGCAGAAGGTCACATGCAGGGTGCAAAGACTGGTGAAAGTTTCCTAGATTGGTGTCTAGGTCTGGGGATAAAGATCGTGACTTTATATGCATTTTCCGCGGAGAACTTCCGGAGATCGCGAAGCGAAGTTAACGACATACTTGCAATAATAGAGCAGGAAGCGTTGCATCTTGAATCTGATCCGATAATACATGAGAAGAAGATCCGAGTGAAAGCCCTAGGTAGACTTGACTACCTTCCAGATCGCCTGAGAGAGATAGTTCAGAGATTGGAACAGGGTACAAAGAACTATGACAAACACTACTTGAATATCGCCGTAGCCTACGGAGGCAGGGAAGAAATAGTTGATGCAGCAAAGAAGATTGCGGAAGATGTCAAGAGTCAGAGGATCTCTGTTGACAAGATTGATGAAAACCTGTTTATGCAATATTTGTACACCTCACATCTTCCCAACCCATACCCAGATTTAATAATCAGGACTTCGGGAGAAGAACGTCTAAGCGGATTTCTTCTTTGGCAATCTGCGTACAGCGAATTATGTTTCATAGATGTGTGGTGGCCTGACTTCAGGAAGATTGACCTGCTTAGAGCAATAAGAACCTATCAAAAGCGAGTAAGAAAGTTCGGTAGATAAATTGGGATTGCATCCTCGTCTACAAAACAATGATTCGGGCATCGACAGCCCTCACGAAATCAGAATCTGGAGAGCTGTTCGTATCTTTGCCCTGTCTTATTCCATAATTCAATGAGGAGGAGCCCTGCCGGCCGGATTCAGATTACTCACTCCTGAGGTGAATCTGACAAATTGGTTTACATAAAGAGAATAGACCTCAGGGGCTTCAAGACCTTCGGTCGGAAGGTCACACTTAAGCTCGGTCAAGGCTTGACCGTAGTAACTGGGCCTAACGGTTCAGGAAAGTCAAACGTCTTAGATTCCCTTAGATTCGCACTTGGCGAACTAAGCCCTAAAGAACTGAGAGGGTCCTCCCTATCAGACCTCGTGTCAAAATCAACACTCACCAATCCACCACGGTCTGCGCATGTATCAGTTCAGTTTGATAACGCTGACAGGAGGTTGCCTATAGACTCTAGTTCAGTCACCATATCCCGAGAATTCTACAAGAGCGGAGAAGGTGTCTATCGTCTGAATGGGCGTCGGGTCTCCAGAAAACAATTGACTGAACTTCTCTCATCAGCCGACATCCAAGTATCGGGCTACAATATTGTGCCGCAGCATGCAATAACGCGTCTGGCGGAGGTCACGTCAGAAGAACGGCGTAAGATAGTAGAAGATCTGGTGGGTCTAGGAACATACGATCTGAAGAAGAATGAAGCACAGCTTCAACTTTCCCAAGCCGATACTAACTTGAAGATTGCCCTAGCAAGAGTCGAAGAAGTCAAGCTTCGTGTAGAGTCCCTCGAAAAAGAGAGGAATGATTTCTTAAGACATTCTCTTCTGACTAAAGAGATCGCAAGACTCCAAGCACAGACGGTCTCCAACAAGATTCTGTCTCTGGATAATGACCTCACAATTCTAAGACAACAATTTGAGTCAAAGGAGTCTCAAATCAACAATTTCAAGGCTGAAAGAGACCGACTTTCAACCTCAAGGCTCGTTGTTGAACAGGAACTTAGAGATATCCGAGAGAAACTCATGGATCAAGGCGGACAGAAGATACATGAGCTTGAAATGAGCATTGGCGAAGCCAACTCAGAGATATCTAGCCTTAGAGCCGATATTGAGTCTAAGAAACTCAACCTCCAGATGCTGAAGAAACAACGTGAAGGGCTAGAACAAGACTCCAGCCAGCATGAAAGTGAACTTGAGAATTCAAGGACTGAGCTGACAAGACTCAACGAAGAAAGAAACGAGCTAGAAGAAATTCTGAGACGAAAGGAAACAGAAGTCCGAAGACTCACAGATGAGACACAAACCATCCGAAATAGTCTAGCGGACGCGCCCAAGGCTCTCGAAGGAATTTACAGACAAATCGAACCCATCACCACGGAACTAATAACGATCAGCTCTAAGATTGAATCCGAAACCACACGGATCTCCGTAATCCAGGATCAGTTTAAAACACTCCAAGACCAAGAATCACAACTTCGTTCATCTACAGAGACGTTACAGAGGAGAAGAGAAGAGCTTTCGGACCTAAGGACGCAGCAGGAGCAGCAGCTGAGCCTGATTGAAGAAGAGATTGCTAAGATACTCGCTCTCAATGAAGCAAGAGAAAAGGAAGTAGACGAGGCGGCAAGAACTGCTAGGTTAGCTAGTGGATCAGTGCTGGAGATTGATTCTCAGAATAGGATCATAGATCTGCTTGCTCCTGAAGAGGTGGCGCTGGCCGAGATAGAGGACCTGCAATCATCTGGTAGGCTTCATAACGTAGTAGGCCGTTTCAGAGACCTGATTCAGGTTGACAAAGAATATGAACCCGCATTAAATGCAGCATGTGCCGATTGGCTGAATTCTCTCATAGTGAAGGATGTTGGCACAGCAATTGCCTGTGTAGAATACCTGAAGCGTAGCAGACTCAGCAGAATCAAGATAATCCCCCTTGACATGGTAGAGGATAAGCCCCCGGTAACCGAAACCCCCAGTGTTGAGGGTGTGGGCAGTCGGATAACTGACTGCATAAAATATGATGACTCTCTCAAAGCTGCAGTACACT
>JAPKYM010000074.1 GCA_026394315.1 Candidatus Bathyarchaeota archaeon
GTGTCTTTTTTTATTTTGGCGAAGGCTCACTTCTCAACAAGCATTTATTTTATTAAAATTTGCAGTACAATGGTATTTATATATAAAATAAAGATATGCCATATTACAATACTTCAGCACCTACATCATCAGTGACCCCTCCAGCAGCTGGCAGCACGATAACTTCGGTGTCCACAATAACGCGCGCGTGTAGTTTACTCTGCCACTATCGGCGGGATTCCTTCAGGTGGTGCTGCTAAGGAGGTTTACTTCCCCACTGCAACAGTCACTTGGGTCAAGCTTGATGTTCTTGAGACTACCGCTTGGAATGCCGGTCTCACAGAAATGGAAACATATAATGCTCCATGAACAATGTCATGACTAGAGCGCGCTAGTAGGGCATTAACTGTTTATAGATTTCTGAATATCTCTTTGCCATCCTTTCCCATGAATATGCCTTGGCTTTAGTCGCTGCGTTCTTTCCTATTGATTCAGATACAGATTGATCCTTAAACAATCGGAGGATTGCTTCTGCATAGGAGTATGGATTCATCGGCTCGACCAGAAATCCGTCATGCTTGTCCTCAACTATTTCTTGAGGACCTCCATCCCTTGCCGCTATGACAGGCTTTCCAGTAGCCATAGCTTCAAGCAAACTGAGCCCCCAGGGCTCTCCCAAGGCGGGAAAGACGAAGACGTTGCATGCAGCATAGAAATCTGCTAGTACTTCAACTTCTGTGTCAGAAACAAATACTACTTTATCATCCAATCTGATTTTACTTGCCAGGCTTTGTAGACTGAACTTACTCGGGCCATCACCCACTATCATGTAGAAGGTCCTAGGAAATTGCTCAAGAACGATCCGGAATGCCTTGAGAGCTGTCTCAACATTCTTTGCAGGCCATAGCCTACTCACAGTTAGGAGAAGAAAAGCATCATTAATGCCATATTTTCGTCTGACTTTGGTTCCTTCAACAGAAGGATTGAAGATCTGCAGGTCAATCCCAGGGCTAAGAATCGTTGCCTGGCGACCATAGACCCTCTCTATTTGTTTGCCCGCATATCGACTCAATGTCGTCACGAAAGCTGCATTCTGAGCTGCAAGCTTGTCAAGAGTTCTAGATGTGGCATGCATGATCTTCAGTCCTAGCAGGGCTCCTGCTCTATTGACCAGAGGTAGATTTTGGGCCTGCTCATAATAACGGTCTATCTCATCTTGTTCGTGAAGGATTCTTGGAGGCTCATTACACTGCCAAATGTATGGGGTACCTGCATTGCTTCTGTTAAGTTTGGTCGCTAGAAATGCTGCAATTACTGATGGGAAATTGTGAGCATGTATTATATCATAACCTTTGGGTAGGCGCAGTGCAAGCTCCAAAGCCTGAAGCGGAGGTATCGCCCTAAAGACATCATGCCTGAAGACTCTAGAAAGGCCGGTTACTCGGGTTTCTCCAACAAGCTCGGGAAAACACACTCGCTGATCATAACGCATCACAAAAACATCAACATCATAACCTAGCTTTCTCAACTCGCCACTCAAAGAAAGAACCAGCCTCTCTGCTCCACCACGCGAGACGCATAGGTTATGCAGCATGCAGATTCGTGGTCTATTCTTAGATAACATTCACAATAGCAACTTCACAGATCTCATTTTTCCCATACAAAACACTTTGCTACCACAAGCTACAAAACCGTAAAACTGAGAAATAGTTATGGGTGAATATTCACTATCTTCAGATACGAATTATCGGTCTATACTTGGTGTCTTCTCTATTCAAATTATTCTGATACCATCTTAAGACTCTAAGCCGGTATGTTATTCCTAAAAGATCAATCAGCATATACATTATGGATCTTCGGCTGAATCCTACGTTGAGATTTATCTTGACTGGAGCTTCTGCCACTCTCAATTTCAAAAGGCTTGCTAAAGCAAGCAATTCCACATCGAATGCAAATCGTTTCACAAGCCCCATCCTCATAATCTTCTCAAAGGCATCTCGTCTGAATGCTTTGAGCCCTGCTTGCGTATCACTATATTTGATACCAACCAAAAGCTTCACAAGAATATTAAAGGAGGCACTGAGAATCTTCCGCATAATTGGAGCTCTGTACTCAGAATGAGGACTTCTCTTGGAAGCTATAACCATATCATAATCTTCCAAAGCCTTAACATAAGCTCCAATATGATCAGAGTCTATCTCTGAATCGCTATCCAAAAAAATGATGATATCTTTGTCTGCCTCTAAAGTTCCCTTTCGTAATGCATGACCTTTCCCAACATTCTGCACATACGAAACCAATTTAATCCTGGGATCAGCCTCTGCATAGGATCTCAAGACTTTCTCTGTCTCATCCTTGCTACCATCATTCACTACTATTATATCGTAATCTTGAACAGTCCGATCGAGGATCTCTTCAACTTTCATCAAAGTCTTAACGATCTTATCTTCTGCATTGTAAGCTGGGATTATGACTGATACGCCATTAGTATGTTTCACTGAGAGGTCACTCGTCTGCTTATCAGATTCGTACAAATCCTCACGCCTATCTACATGACTATTCATGATGATCAATGGTCGTCTTTTAAGAATTCTCCAAACAAGAATCTCTTCAAAACTCAAATGCTGATGCCCATGATTCTGGCGCATAGCATCTGCGCGCGCTTGAGTGGAAACATCAATCTGCAATAAGGTTATCTGGAATTGCGGTGCAGTTACAGGCATTTAAATATCAGTAAGATAATCTTACAGTATGCAAAAAGATAATGAAACTATTGAATTGACAAAAGCAAGTTCGAAGGGCCAGATAGTCATACCCGTCAGCATACGGAAAAGACTTGACATAAAAGAGGGCAGCATGTTTGGTGTAGCTGCCATAAAAGACATGATCGTTCTTAAAAAACTTGACATCAGGATGAAGCCAGAGGATCTAAAGGCCCTAAAGCTCATCGAAGAAGCATGGGAAGATATGGAAACAGGCAGATACAAGACCTATTCCAAGAAAGCCTTCTTTGAAGAACTGAAGAAATGGTAGAAATCAAGTTCATCGTTGCCACAAAAAAATTCGAAAAAGACGTGAAGAAGATAGAAGATAGACGATTGAAGATAAGGATAGAAAAACAAGTACGTAAGATAATTGAAACTCCTGAGGTTGGGAAACCCCTAAGGTATGATTTGAAGGGAGAACGCACCGTCTCTATAAAACCCTACCGACTGATCTATAAAGTCGAAGAAGACAGACTGATCTTACTGCGGTGTGAGCATAGAGAAATTGTCTATCGTCGTCACTAACGCGCGCGTACCGAATGCGATAGCAAACGCGCTAATCAAAGAATGCTTTACTTCATCAAGCATATCTGTACTAAACCATCT
>JAPKYM010000335.1 GCA_026394315.1 Candidatus Bathyarchaeota archaeon
AACCTATTCAGAAAACGGAAGATAACAACCGCAGGCTTAAAGAAAGATGCTGATGACGCCGCCGATAGGACTTGGACTAGCGAACAGTGGCGATATCTCCCGTATTCCCGACTGACATAGATATCTCCAATCAGAAACGTGGAGAAAGACGCTTATAAACCCAAATAAAAAATACTTCTAGGCGGGAACTATGTCACTTACACCAGAATTTGAGTTAGGCTTATGGAACGCTTGGATTATTGCGGTTCTAGGTTTTGTTCTCCCTTGGATTCCCTCTTTCATTAACAAAGAAATAGTGAATAAGAGAATGGGGAAGATTAAGTGGAGTGAGTTTAGTAAAACTGTCAAAATAGTATTAATAATTACTCAAGTCATTATCATGCCTTTCACAATAATCTACTCTTTCTTCTTGCCCTTGAAGCTAGGCACAGTCGGGTTCTATGTAGGTCTACCCATCAGTATTCTGGGCATTATTATGCCCATCATAGCTGGAGTCTCCTTTGGTACTGCTCCGCTTGATAAACCCGTAACCACAGGTGTGTACCGCATTACAAGAAACCCCGAGTATTTCTCAGGGTTCTTACAGTATTTAGGCATAGGCATAAGCGGTCTTTCTTGGGTCTTCATACTATGTGCGGTGGCATGGATAATCTCGTTTCACATTGAGGTAGTACAAAGCGAAGAACCCTCTCTAATTGAGAAGTACGGAAATGCATACAAAGAATATATGAATAGAACTCCAAGATGGATAGGAATACCCAAATCAGGGAAAAAAGACTAATACCCTACTCTGTAGTTTATCTCAAGAACTTTGTCAATATTCTTGGTTCTTTCCATTCTTCTCTGAGAATGCTGTAGAGGACCATGTCTGTCCATTCTCCTCTGATCAGAGCGGGTTTTCTCAAAGTGCCTTCTCTCTTAAACCCAACTTTTTCTAGAACCTTCTGAGAAATTACATTCTTGGTGTGAGTCGTTGCTTGTATTCGAGCAATATCCTTCGAAAGAAAGAGATAGTCCACCATTAGTTGTGCAGCTTCAGTGCAGTAGCCTTTACCCCTTTCACTTGGAAGCACGGCATAGCCTATTTCCAAAAGCTTTCCCATGATGAAATATGTCAACATATTAAAATGAAATACGTAACCAATCTTGCTTCCATCTTTTTTCTCAATTATGAAAAATTTCAGCTCAAAAGGGTTAGCCTCATTAACCTTCTCCAACTCTGTTCTAGACGATTGTGTAGGAGGCGCATATTCACCCATGAATCTAGGATTGTTCAACCACTCCTGAAACAAAGGCAAATCCTCTTTCTCCATAACTCTTAGATTCACATTCTTACCTTCAAGCAACTCAACTCACCAATCCACACAGTTGCTTTCGGTTTAGCTATAACTTTTCCGCAAAACCAGAACTGGCTTAAAAAGACTGATAGAGAATACCTCTAGGGATAGAAAATGGGTGACACCAAACCATTGAGATGCCAGAAGTGTGGAAAACCCTTGGGCTATGTGACTGTCATTTCGAAGGGTATAACGTCCTTACCGCAACCGCTTCAAGACGTGAAGTTGGTTGCTATTTGTATGGAATGTTTTGAGAACAAAAAGTAGTCAACGGGTCAAACTGGCTTAAAAAGACTGATAGAAGATAGCTCTAGCTGAATTTTTATAAAGCAAATCAATAGATGTAGTAGCTATGAAAGCACGCTCGCTCAAGGAGTAAGAAAAAGTGAGCCGAGCAGAAACATCTTTGCGCCTCGTTTTCCTAGACAACATCCGCTATCTGATGATAGTGTTTGTGGTCGTCTACCATTCCGTCGCGGCCTATGCCACTGTCGCTCCATGGTGGGGGGTTCACGACGGCAGCTTCTTTATGGCTGATATAATCCGAGAGCTATTCGACGTGTTCATGATGCCGGTGGTGTTCTTCATCTCGGGATGCTTCGCACTCCCATCTCTGGAAAAGGAAGGAGTTAAGGAGTTCATCAAAGACAAAGGCAAGCGACTGTTGATCCCTTGGGCTTTGGGTTTGTTTGTTGTCACCCCACTCATATTGTACGACAGACCCGACCAGCTCGTCAACCCGTTCTGGAACTACTGGCTGAACTGGATTGGCAGTTTCAAGACGGGGTTAAGCTCTCAACCCCCATTTATGCCACAGACGAATCAGGGAGTGTACTGGTTCGTCTCATTGCTCTTCGCTTTCTTCGTCCTATTCGCGGTTTTCCATACTGTGACGCGTCGGTGGCGTAGCAGGACTGCTCTTAATATACAACGAAAGGAGAATTCGGGTAATTCTGTGCTTGTAACATTAATGTTATTCGGTGTGATGACCTCTGCGGTGTACTTCTTCAGCCTGCTGTTTATGCCCGATTTAAGCTGGTTTACACTGAGCGCATTCCTGCAGTTTGAGCCAACACACTTGGTTTTGTCCGTCAGCTACTGTGCGCTTGGCGTGTACGCCAAATCGCGTGGGTGGTTTGCCGAACAAAAACCTTTGGGTTCCCCAGCTAGGTGGGGTGCGATCAGCGTTGTATTGGCGATAGTGTTCCTGGCGACCGTTCAACCACTGTATGCCAACCCATCTGGAACGCCTAACCTGTCAGTCCAGCTCCTAGCAGCTTTAGCTTTCACCCGCTCATTCCTGTTGTTGTCGATGTTAGTCATGCTCGTCTCGGTCGGTGTGCGCTACTGGAATCACTCTACAAATTTCGACCGACAGCTTTCAAAAACGTCTTACGGCATCTACATCACGCATGTCTGGTTCGTGGTAATCGTCCAGACCAGTCTGATGGAGATATGGACGGGCGGTTCACCGCTGGCCAAGTTCGCGATCGTTTTTCCTCTTTCTCTCGCGCTAAGCTTCGCGGTCAACCGGTGGCTAGGGCGCTATCGCCGCGCGCTTGCGGTTGCACTCCTGCTATTATTCGTGATCTGCCTTGCCTTACGCCCCTAAGGAGAATGCGATTTGCAAGCGCGCGTGCGCGTGCGTGCGGGTGCGCGAGTTTTACACACGTACGTAACTAAGAACGTAAATAGAAACGTACATACACGTACGTAAAAGTGTGTGTGTGGTTGGGGTAAAATTTAATCCAAAACCCAAAACCCAAATCTCAACAGCAGATCCAATCTTTATATAGAGGTGGGATGGACGCCTCAGAGAGCAACACCACCCGCAACATAGGTAAACTTGGCCCTCAC
>JAPKYM010000126.1 GCA_026394315.1 Candidatus Bathyarchaeota archaeon
GAAAGCGGCGAGCCGCCGACATCCCCGATTTCTGCTGTACCACGTCGGACAAGATCTTTTTCCATGCATACACCGAACGCAAAGACATCTATGATGAGATCTGAAGATTCGTTGGTATCACCGCCTATGACATATGCGCCGTATTCTGTTGCACCAGAGTTAAGTCCTGAAGCGATCTGCCGAATATTGTTCTCGCTTAGATTTCTGGGCAGGCCCAAGGAGGTCATGATTGCTGTAGGCTTGACCCCTTTGGAGGCGAGATCGCTTATGCTTGCCACAACGGCTTTTCTTGAAGCTTGCCTGAGACTCATCCCTTTAGGGATGTCAGTCATCCCGACCAACATATCGCATTTGAGGACTGCCAATCTGCCTCCGCCTATTCGAGTAGCTGAGACATCGTCCCCAAAAGGGAGGGGGCTGTTAGGCATCTTCTTCTGAAGATTAGTAATGATCTCTATGATTCTTCTTTCGCCTAACCCGTATCTCCTAGACATGGATCATCAAGAACCGTAGCGTAATTCAAACAATCTCTATCGAGACCTTAAAAACGCTTATGAGCATCACCAATCATTATCGTCAAGCCCCGGAAAGTTCCGCCCCGGTTCCTGAAAAGGTTCAAGGCGGGAAAGCTCAGCCTGGTGGAGCGACGGCTTCGTAAGCCGTAAGTCCTGGGATCGAAGCCCAGCCGGGGCTCCATAGTCCAAGTTCAAATCCCTACCATTTTTCATATATGGATAAGATGAAGGCCAGCTCTTATAGGATCGATATACACGATAGTGAGCACAGGCTTGTACAAGCACTGCATAGACTAGAAAACGCCCCCCAGGTGTGTCCAGAGAATAGGGCAAGCATTAAGCGGTTTGTCACCTTCTGTCGAGCTACGAATCTCAGCGTTTCCAGGCAGCTACTTTACCTTCAGAAGCTAACGGTCCTCGCTGAACTTCACAAGGCACCTTTTGATCAAGCCTCGAGAGATTCGATAGTCAACCTGATGGATATGGTCAGGAAGAAAGGGCTGGCTGAATGGACTTACCACACCTACTGTGTCACAATAAAGAAGTTCTACAAGTGGCTTAGAGGTACGGACGAGTACCCACCAGAAGTAAGATGGCTTAAGGCATCTGTGAGAAACAAGACGACCGTAACTGCGGATAAGCTCCTCAACGAGCAGAAAATTCGCAGACTCATTGAAGTTGCCCAAAACCATCGAGATCGGGCCTTTGTACATGTCCTTTACGAGACTGGTTGCCGCAGCGCGCGCGTTCGTGTTTGTATGGCGTCCTATGTACTCAAAAATCTAGGGGTTAGGAAGCACACGCGATTCATATCTGTGCTACCTAGGACAGGATGCGCTTTGGAATTCTGGGAATTGATATCAATTTCCGATTGATCGATTCATAACATATTTCCTGCTAAGTTGACGTCTACACCTGTCGGTAATCTGCAGAGTTCCTTTCCTTACAAGACCGGAGTCTCTTAGAGATACTAGTTGCACGCCAAATGTTCCTTTTCCGATTGCGTGGCCGCTTGCCCGCAGAGAGCTTAGAGCTTTTTCATAGTTAGGCGGTCGTGCATATGCCATATTGAACGCATGCATTACAACAAGAATAGCTTCTTTCTGGTTCAACTTCTCCACGCCACGCGCACGTAAAGAGACTATTTTCAGACCGCGCTTATGCGGAATCGATGACCTTAGGCTCAACGCTTCTTTCCGTAGGTATGTTGGCGACTTTCCGGGCACGGACTTCTCTTCTGTAAGAATGCCTTAACAGTATCGGTGTGATTATGGTGGTGATGACTGCCATCGCAACTATCTGTGCATAGACATCCTGACTGATGGCTCCAGCTGTGAGGCCAATTCCTGCGATGATAAGTCCCACCTCACCTCTAGAGATCATTCCGATCCCTACTCTCTTTCCAATTTTTGGGTTCCGTGTGACCAGAGCAGCTGGGATCCCGCAACCCACCACTTTAGTGATGATAGCAAGCGCCAGCATCACCAATATCCCATAGAGTGACGCTGCACTTAGTCCCCATATGTTTAGACGGGCTCCCATAATAGCAAAGAAAATTGGTGAGAAGATCAGAGTGACTTTGCTGATGTATTCCCTCACCCTCACTAAGACCTTTGATTCAGCGATAGCCATTCCAGCAGAGAATGCGCCAACAATTGGGTGAAGTCCGATTGTCGCTGATAATGCTGCGCCTCCAAAGCATAGCGCTGTGGCTGCTGTCTCAATTGTTCCACTTGCATACCACTTTCTTGAATAAGTCACCAGTCTCGACCCAAAATAGACTACAGACACGAGAAGGGTAAGCCAAAGCCCGAGCGTCCGAAGGATCACCCAAACTGTCTGTGTAGGTGAGGGGGTGATGCCTGTTGCTATGATGGAGGTTACAATGGAGAGGACGATCAAGCCTAGCACATCATCGATAACTGCTGCATTGATCATCAATCGACCCTCAATTGTGTTCAATGAACCAAGATCCTCAAGGGTGCGCATGGTTATCGCGATACTTGTTGCCGTAAGTGCTGAGGCGACAATGAGTGCGCCAGCTAAATCGGTTGGAGGCAGGGGAACGACAAGTGTGACGTATGCCCCAAGCAGGAAGGGGACAATGACACCAGAGGCTCCTATTATGAAGGATTGGATTCCCAAAGCTCTAAACTGTCCGAAGCCAACCTCGAGGCCAGCAACGAACAGTATCAGAATAGCCCCTATCTCCCCGAAGGCCAAAACATGTTCATTGAACGCAACTAGAGGTTCCCCACCAATCTGCAGCGACCCAAGCGCAAATGGGCCGAGAAGCATGCCTGCAAAAAGATCCCCCAGCACTTGAGGGAGATTCAACCGTATCATGAGACCCGACAAGATCTT
>JAPKYM010000117.1 GCA_026394315.1 Candidatus Bathyarchaeota archaeon
GGTGTGGTGTTGGAAGGAGTACACGCGCTTTATTGGAATTTGGATTCTCTCCTGAGAATCTTGTAGGGGTTGATATTCTAAAAGATGTTATCGACAATGCCAAAAGGCTTAATCCTGGTATAAAATTTGTCTTTATTGAAACATTGGACGACTTTTCCAGAATAGGTGATTTTGATCTTTGTTGTCAGTGCACAGTCTTCTCATCAATAAAAGATCGAGGCGAACGCCGTGCTCTCGCGGAGGCAATGACTGCGTCTCTAAATGAAGATGGATACATTTTTTGGTGGGACCGAAGGCATGCTAACGACTTTGCAGGTGGGGATGTTCTTCTTCCGGAGAAATATTTTCAAGGTTTAAAACTCTTGTATAAGGCTGAAGTCCCGCTCAAATGGGAACCCCGTCGCTGTATAAGGCCATTGCGAGGCCTTCGACGATTCATTGTACCATTGGTTGACGTCATGGGATACTCTGCAACACATGTAGCCGCCCTCTTCAGAGGTAATATGGAGAAGATTGATGAGTAGTCTACTCGGTCGTAACGCACGCAAGATTGCAAACCTTCTGGGTAAGGATGTGGGGTTTTGCCGAGAAGTTGATTTTCCTCACATCCTCAGGATGGACTACAAGTACCGGCTGGATTCACCAGTTATTACCTATGCTATACTCGAAAATGGAGAAGGCTTCATGAGCTTAGAGATGACACCTTGGCGGGGGCAACCAATTGAAGGGGGATTGGTACGGTTGAGAGGTGTAAAAGTAACACTGCCTTGCACTGTGACGGTGGACCTATAGTGAACGCCATTGAAAAGTAGTTATTGCGAGGAACGAAGCGACGTGGCAATCCCTTGAGATTGCTTCACTTTGTTCGCAATGACACATGGTGAATGTCAACTTATTTATGTCGTTCACTGTAATTTGTGGCCGAGTAAGAATAGCCGACTCTGATGTCCTAGGCAAGACGCCTTCGAGCGGGTGTAGCTCTGACCACTCGGAATCGAAAAGCCAAGGAGAAGATCGACTACGAAGACGACGACGAGGAGGAGGCGACACGGATGAACTTGAAGAAACAGATTCGTTGGGCAATCTGGAAGCTCTGCAAACGGAATCCTGTATTCCTGCCCGCGCTTTCATACTCTATGGATGAAATCCTTACGGTAGCGTACCCCTACCGCCTTGAGACGGACACCATCATCTACAGGCTGTGCGACAATCTCTTGGGGAAGCTCGATCTCCTTATTCAGCCGTGGTTGCCAACGAACAAGTGCGCTCCCTGGCAAGCACTGAAAGAGGCGCGGATCACAAGTCCATGCGAGATCGGCGTGCGCTTGGACACTGGAGAAATCTCGATCAATGGTGTCACTTCGGTTCATGCGTCTCCAGGTTTACCTTCATCTTTGTCCAGTGCGCGGAAACTGATCTCTGTGCTCACGCTGCAGACGGACGATGGTCGGCGTTGCTGGCGCCGTACCATGCACTATAAGGCGCAGCCGGGACGGGCAATCGACCGGCAATACTACATGGGGGATGACTATCGAGACTACGAACGAAGCGATGGGGAGGCGATGAGGGCAGCGGTTGAATGGGTAAAAAAATACTCTGCAACGGGCCGCATTTTGGACGTTGGGTGTGCCACAGGTCACTTCCTTGAGGCCTCCCTTCTCCAAGGCTTCGATAGTTACGGGGTGGACATTTGCGAGTGGGCCGTAGCTGAAGCTGTCAAGAAGGTTGGAGCGAATAGAGCTGCGGTCTTAAACCTGGAGGAGAAACATCAACCCGCGTTTGAGGTGCCATTTGATATCCTGTTTATGAGTGACGTGATTGAGCACTTCAAGGCCCCCTGGGAAGTCCTGTCGCGACTGACCGCCATGACGAAGA
>JAPKYM010000375.1 GCA_026394315.1 Candidatus Bathyarchaeota archaeon
CACTATTACGGACTGGGTGATTCTTGAGATTGCGTCAATGGTCTTGTCGTCATTTGTCGGCCCTAGTCCGCCCGTCACGAGAACAAAGCTTGGTTTCCTCCCTAAGGATTCTTCTAGAACCGTGCAGATCTGATCCTCATGGTCCCGAACGCACGTTATCCTCTCAACCGTTCCGCCTAGGCGTGTAACTTGGTCAGCTAACCAGAATGCATTTGTGTCTGCGACCTTCCCGTAACAGAGCTCGCTGCCTATGGAGACAATCTCGACGTTAACGGCTCCCACCTCCCAGTCAATATTCTTGGCTTTCTATAACCTTCTTATTAATGGTCCTCTAATTAGGTGCGCGCCCGTTTTGTTTGGTCTTAGGGTGATGACTTAGTTTGAGCTTGAAGGCAGTGCTTTTCGATTTGGGAGGGACTTTGACAAGAAGAGAAGCTGAGGATCGAGGTGTTGATGAGTCCGCTCTCGGCTTTCTGACAAGTTGCCTGACTTCAGAAGGCTGTGAGATAACAGAACAGATGCTTTTCCAAAGCTACTGGGATCACTATAGAATGATCAACGATCTTCGCGAACGATACATGATTGAGATTCCAATGAGGATATGGCTGAGTAGTTTTCTCTGCAAGCTCGGAATCAGCGTGACCAACGAGATCGTTTCAACTACTGAAACCGCCCTCGTGAACGCTAGAGTCGAAACGGCAGTTCCCTTCACAGAGGCCCTTGATGTTCTTGAAAAGATTAGCTCTGAATACAGACTCGCAATAGTAACGAATACCTCTTCTGAGAAAGTACCCGATATGATTCTGAAACGTTTAGGCATGAGTGGATTCTTTGAATTCGTGGTTACGTCCGCTGAGTTCGGCATTCGAAAACCCTACCCAGGAATCTTCCTGTACGCTCTGAGGGAGCTGTATCTTCAACCTGAAGAAGCAATTTTTGTCGGCGACTCTCTGAGACATGATATCCTCGGGTCCAGATCAATCAATATGGCGAGTTGTCTGATCAATCGTGAGGAAACACATCTTGGAAAGGGTCTGCCTGCGCCAAATCTAATCCTGAAAAGCTTGTCAGAGCTTCCACAAGCCGTCGACTCGATTAATCGATGAAGATGCACAGACCTGTGAATATCACATGAGATCCAGACTGCACGCTCTGATTCTGGAATCTGGTGAACCATAACCCTTAAAAAGCGTCCATATGTACGCAGATTAATCCTTTAGTTTGTGAGGCGTTCAACCCTTGATAACTAGATTTTCGGAATGGGAGGAGGAAGAAGGGCCCGGCGAGGAGAAAGAATGGGGCGAAGAAGAAGGTTGGGAAGAAGAGGAGTGGTAACCCAACCACCGTGATTTTCTTTCTTCCATAGTAAGTGACTTAACCTTTTTCTGATTTTTTTGCTGGATGGGTCAAATGGGCAGAGTAGCAATACTAGACAGGGACACCTGCAAACCCAAAGATTGCGGATACGTATGCGTGAAGTTCTGTCCAAAGGTCAGAACGAGAGTCGAGACTATCAAGGTCCTCGAGCCTGAAAAGACTCCAATAATCACTGAAGCCCTGTGCACAGGTTGCGGAATATGTGTCAAGAAATGTCCCTTCGGGGCAATCACGATAGTGAATCTCCCGGAAGAGCTAGAAGGTGAATGCAGTCACCGATTCGGCCAGAATCTTTTCAAACTCTATCGTCTCCCAGTTCCGCAGTCTGGTCTAGTTACAGGGCTCCTGGGTAGAAACGGAACAGGGAAGACAACGGCCCTTCAGATCCTCAGCGGAGAGCTGAAACCGAACCTAGGGACCCCTGACTGCCCTCCAGATTGGCCAGAAATAATACAATCCTTCAGAGGATCCCCTTTGCAGAACTACTTTGAGAAGCTCTCCAAAGGAAAACTAAATGTCGTCCATAAGCCTCAATATGTTGACAAGATCCCAAAGGTCGTGGAAGGCAGAGTCTCAAAGCTTTTGGCATCTGCCGACGAGAAAAGTGAGTTGCAGAGGCTAACCGAAGATCTTCAGCTACAAGAAATCATGGATCGACAGATAAATGTCCTCAGTGGCGGAGAGCTTCAAAGGGTAGCTATCGCTGCAGTCGCTTCACGTCGAGCTGACGTATACATTTTCGATGAGCCCTCAAGCCACCTCGATGTCGGTCAAAGAATCAGTGCCTCAAGAACAATAAGAGGCCTAGTTGGGGAAGACAAAATCGTCATAGTTGCTGAGCATGATCTGGCTATGCTCGATTACCTTTCTGACCAAGTGTGCCTAATATACGGTGAACCGGGTGCTTATGGTATCGTATCGCATCCGCATGGCCTAGGCTCGGGAATAAACATCTATCTGAGCGGTTTCATGCCTGATGAAAACATGAGGTTTAGATCTGAGCCAATCAAATTCCACTTCCGGCCGGCGAGGGAGACATGCTTCGAAGGCGGTATGAAGATCAGTTGGAAGAGAATGTCCGAGATCAGGGGCGACTTCAAACTAGATGTCGAAGCCGGTGAGATTGGCCAGGGCGAAGTCCTCGGAATACTCGGCCCTAACGGTATAGGAAAAACGATTTTCATAAAAGTACTGGCAGGATTGGGCAACTCATCGAGCCACAGTTCGCCTCTTGCTGGCTCAACGGTAAGTTACAAGCCACAATACATTTCCACAGAGTACTCGGGTGAAGTTCGCTCTTTGCTTTCCAGCCTTCTGACAGAGAGTTTTGAAACGGATCAGTTCGAGAGTGAGTTTCTCCGACCACTGGGGCTCTCGAAGCTTCTTGACAGAAACCTCAAAGAACTGAGTGGCGGGGAACTCCAGAGAGTAGCGATCACAGCCTGCCTTTCCAGAAAGGCTCAAGTCTACCTATTGGATGAGCCAAGCGCTTACCTGGACGTAGAGGAAAGGCTGATTGTCGCCAAGCTGATCCGCAGAGTTGCTGAAGAGCGAGGAGCCTTCATCTTCGTGGTAGAACATGATATCGTTGCACAGGATTTCTTCTCTGATCGATTAATGATATTCGATGGAGCTTCTGGAGTTCATGGCAGAGGTAACAAGCCCATGCCTCTGAGGGAGGGCATGAACACCTTTCTATCTATGATGGGCATGACTTTCAGAAGGGACCCGGATTCTGGTAGGCCACGAATCAATAAATTTGAGAGCAGACTCGACAGAATGCAGAAGGAGATGGATGAGTACTACTACGTACCCGCAACTTCTCAAGACTGAGGTTTCAAGGAACCATAGCAAAAGGTACAAATCATAGATTCGTTCACCAAATGCTCTTGGATGCGTCGGCGTCATGGCGAAATACTGTCTGGAATGCGGTGGGGAACTTGCCTACGACCCAGTCGTGAAACAGTATGTCTGCAAGAGTTGCGGGTTGATATTCTCTTTCCAACAGCTCATGGAAGAGAAGGACAGGGTCCTCGAGAGCAAGGAAGGTGATCTCGACAGAAAAAAGAGAAAACAAAATGAGTACTTGAAATGGTGGCTGGCGAAGAAGGACTGAAGATTGGGATTCGCCTCTTTTGGTCTGTAAAGCAGAATTATTGTGTATCGGCAACGAGCTGCTAATTGGGAAGACCACCAATACTAACGCCACATGGTTATCCGATAGAATAACAAGGCTCGGCGGCGATGTCACACGGGTAACCGTAGTAGGCGATGAGATCAAGACAATAGGGGCAGCAATAAGAGAGACATTGAGAAGGAACCCTGATCTGGTAATCACGTCCGGAGGACTAGGGCCGACATTTGATGACAAGACGCTGCTAGCATTCTCCAAAACACTTCGAAGGAGCATCAGCATTAACAAGAACGCGTTGAAAATGATAAGATCCAAGTATGCAAGAATTCTAGGAAGAAAGAACATGAGACTAACACAACCAAGACTCAAGATGGCTATGCTTCCTGCTGGTGCCAAACCATTTCACAATCCAGTTGGCACCGCTCCGGCAGTAACCCTAACGGAAAGAGGAATCAAGTTTGTTATTCTTCCCGGAGTTCCGGCAGAACTTCAGGCAATTTTCAACAAAACCATTGCAGATATTGTAAGAGCAATGGCTGGACGCCAATTCTTCTATGAAACGAGTATCACGGTATTCGGGCTTCCAGAATCTCAGATCGCACCGCTGATAGACCAAGTCATGGAAAAGATGCCCACGGTATACATAAAGTCTCACGCAAAAGGCGGGGAGGGATCCCAAAAAGGACTTATCGAGCTTCACTTCTCTACAAAATCAAATAGAAAAGCGACAGCAATGAGTCGCACATTGAGAGCCGTCACTATGATGAGCGAGCTTCTTGGCACAGCCAGTTCCGGCTCATATGGTCATTCAGGATCAGATCCTCGATGACTCATCCGCACGCGGCCATTTGAGGGTGAAATCTGGTGAACATAGTATTCGTTGTAGGTATGGCGGGTTCAGGCAAAACCTCTCTCGTTGGTTTCTTCCAGGAATGGCTCAGACTGAATGAGCAGAATACCACAATAGTAAACCTCGATCCTGGCGTCACTAACTTGCCGTACAATCCGGACATCGATATTAGAGATCACGTCAACCTAGAGGAGATAATGGAGAAGTATCAGCTTGGCCCCAACGGAGGGCTGATTCTTGCTGCAGATCTTATTGGCGAGAATATCGAGGCCATAAGCGATGCCCTAAATGAGATCGAGCCTGACATAGCTCTCGTAGACACACCCGGGCAGATTGAGCTGTTTGCCTTCCGAGAGAGTGGGCCTTTCATAATGAATGAGCTCGCGAAGTGTCCAAAATCTGTAGTTTATCTTTTTGATGGACCGTTCTCTTCAAATCCGTTGAACTTTGTCTCCAACATCTATCTGGCAGCGGCAGTCCACACGCGACTCCTAGCACCACAAGTTCACGTACTGACAAAAGTCGATCTCCTAGGCAAAGAGAAGCTTAAGGAGACGCTGAGTTGGTCTCAAGCCCCTTGGAGATTGATCGAGTCTTTGAACAAGAGTTCGAGCAAAACAGCTTCTCTTGTAGGAATCGATTTGGTCAGAACCATGTCGAGAACCAATCTGAATTTTGACCCAATTCCGATCGCTTCAAAGCAAAGTAAAGGGTTTACGAGTCTATTTGCTGCACTTACACGCATTCTTACTGGAGGAGAAGAACTCCGGCCCTGAAAACGCTCGAGAGCCTATTCTTATGGGTGAAGTCGCATTCTAGATACAAATGAGCAGAATAACCCACTCTAACCTAGTTGTCCTGCAATCGAGCGCGCGCTGTTCAATCGAAGACAAGGTCGGATATGAAAACAAGGTCGGATATGGTATCAATTGTCAAGTTGAGGATGGAGAAACCCTTAAGTGGCGACCATCTGCAGTACCTTGGAAAACGGAAGGTGCTCATGTGTGCCGTCAGTCTGCCAAGTCTCAGCCCGTATCGGGGAGTTTGGCGTGACGGATAGAGTGCAACAATGTGGCCAAAGCTATGAATTGGATGTGTGACTGATGGGAAAAGCATCTAAGAACATAATTGT
>JAPKYM010000345.1 GCA_026394315.1 Candidatus Bathyarchaeota archaeon
CGGAATACTTCAAAGCAGTAGGTTTGATCTGAAGAGGCGAATCTAGTTGGAAATTGGAAAAAGACGAAGGCTCAAGAGAATATTCAGAATGGATAATCGTACAGTCATAATTCCAATGGATCATGGTGTGACAGTGGGGCCCATAGAGGGCCTGGCAGACATGAGCAACATGATCTGCAAACTCAATCAAGGCGAAGCAGACGCCATCCTTGTCCACAAAGGAATTGCGAAGAATGTTGATACAGGGCACGCAGGACTGATAGTCCACATGTCTGGAAGCACCTCTCTCGGCCCAGATCCCCTGTGGAAGAAACAGGTCTGCTCAGTAATCGAAGCGATCAGACTCGGCGCAGACGCGGTTTCACTTCACATAAATGTGGGCGCGCCCAAGGAACACCACATGTTAAGCAAGCTTGGGAGAGTAGCGGACAGATGCGATGAATTCGGGATCCCCTTACTTGCCATGATGTATCCACGTGGGCCAACAGTAAAGAGCGAGCATGATCCAAAAGCGGTTGCCCATGCTGCAAGACTAGGTGCAGAGCTTGGAGCAGATATCATAAAGACCAACTACACAGGAGACCAAGAAAGCTTCAAGGACATAATCTCAAGCTGCCCGGTCCCCATAGTGATCGCAGGCGGCCCCAAGACTGAAGGTACGGAGGCGTTCTTCAAAATGGTCCAAGACTCCATTAGAGCTGGGGCTTCAGGGGTATCCATCGGCAGAAACGTCTTCCAACATGAAAAACCTGAATTGATGACCAAGGCGCTCTGTGCTATCGTACATGAAGGTGCGGATGTTCAGAGAGCTTTGAGAATCGTGAGTGAGAAGGCGTGAAAGAACTCTGGATAGAGATACCTGAAGAGCTTGCTACTACACCGAAAAAAGAGCTATTAACCGCCGCCTCGAAAACTGCCGATCTTCTTGTAGCATCATCCAAAGACTTCACTCTAGTCAAAGCATTCAATAGACCAGTGGCTGGAACTTCGAACGGCGTGGACATAAGGATAGTAGAATTCAAGGATCCCAAAGACATCCTCTCAGCAAAGACCGTGTCAGAAGAGATAGCCGCCAGAATAACCATAAGGTCCGGCGAAGATGAGGCTAAGGTAATTGAAGCAGCGAACCTCGGAGCCAGATACACAATTCTGAGATGCCCTAACTGGAAAACTATTCCGCTTGAGAACATAATCGCAAATACGAAGAAAAGATCCAAAATCATCATGGAAGTCTCCAATCCAGAGGAAGCAAAACTGGCCATCGAGACATTACAGCTCGGAGCAGACGGAGTCTTCTTCAAGACCAGCAGTATTGAAGATGTCCTTGCCGTCGGCAAGATAGTCAAGAAGTCTCCAACGAGGATTGAGCTTACCGAGGCTGAGGTCGTCAGCACTAAGCCACTTGGCACCGGCGCCAGAGTCTGCGTTGATACATGCGAATTGATGCGCCCCAAAGAGGGAATCCTAGTCGGAAGCCAGTCATCAGGCCTCTTCCTGGTTGAATCCGAGACTATTGAGAACCCTCATGTGGAGCCACGACCCTTTAGGGTCAACGCAGGTGCCGTAGCATCATATATGCTCACCTCGTCAGAACGGACTCGCTACTTGTCAGAGCTCAAGGCAGGAGATGAAGTAATGATCGTCGACTCAGAAGGTAACACCCGAACCACCAACGTCTGCCGAGTTAAGATAGAGTGGAGACCGATGATCCTCATTGAAGCAACCAGCCAAGGCAGAAAGTTCAAATCCATTCTCCAGAACGCAGAGACTGTTCGTCTTGTCACAACGGACGCCTCCAAATCAATCACGGAAATCAAACCCGGAGATAAGGTCCTGATGAGAACTGAGATGGGCGGGAGGCACTTCGGAACTAAAGTGGATGAAGAATCGGTGATAGAACGCTGAGACCAAGAATATGCGTCTCAGTCATGCCAAGATCCGTTACCGAAGCAAAAGCACTCAGACAGAGAGCAATACTGAAACTAGCGGACCTAGTCGAGATCAGACTTGACCGCCTAGAAGGATCCAATGAACTTGAACTCATAAACACCGAAAGGAAGACGCAAACGATAGCTACAATCCGTCAGGGCATTCAAGGAGGACTGTTCAAAGGGCAAGAAGAGGAAAGGTTCGAAACTCTGATGCGGGCAGCAAAGTCAGGATTTAATTATGTCGACATTGAGGACTCAACCCAACACCTAGATGACAGAATTGAAGCGCTCAGATCTTTGGGATCAAAGGTCATTGTATCACATCACAATCTAGCGTCGACTCCGCCGGTAGCCGATCTCAGGAAGATCTTGAAGAGAATCTCAAAACACAGACCTGACATCATCAAGATAGTCACAACAGCAACATCAACACAAGACAACCTGACTATACTGAACTTCCTGCATAACGCAGTAAGAGATCACAAAATAGTATCATTTGCCATGGGTGAGAAAGGCAAGATCTCTCGAATCACAAGCCCGATCTTCGGAGCGTATTTCACAATAGCATCCTTAGAGGATGGGGCCGAGACTGCTCAAGGTCAACTCACAATAGACGATCTTAGAAGGGTCTATGGAGTGATCGGCCTCAACTAAGAGCCAACACTCGGATAGCATCCCTTCTAAGATGAACCACTAAGATTTGGAATAGTGACACGGATTGGCTATTATTAAATCAAATCAAGAGGGTCATCCACCTTGAAGCTAATCGTTGAGAAGACCGAGAGAATTAGCGGTGAATGTACTGTACCCAGTTCAAAGTCACACACGATACGAGGGTTCACCTTCGCCTCTCTCGCAGAAGGAAAGTCAAAACTCACAAACGTATTGGAGTCAGAAGACACCAAAGCGACAGTAGATGCATGCTCGGCATTAGGAGCAGACATGACCAAGAAAGCTAAAGGAGAATTTGAGATTTCCGGCTTCAACGGTCATCCGAAAGTAAGGGAAACCAGCATCTACACTCGTAACTCCGGAACGACAACGAATTTCATAGCATCTGTGGCAGCCTTGGCAAATGAAAAGATCATCATTGACGGTGATGATTCAATAAGGAGAAGACCAGTTCAACCTCTCCTTTTAGCACTGAGGAATCTCGGAGCAAAAGCAGTCTCCATCAATAATAACGGCTGTCCTCCCGTAGCAATACAAGGGAGAATGATTGGGGGAAAGACGACATTAGAATGCAAGAGTTCACAGTATCTGTCAAGCCTTCTGATAAGCTGCCCCTTACTGGAAAAAGACACTGAAATAGAGATTTATGATCTCTGCGAACTGCCTTACATTGAAATGACACTGAAGTGGTTGGACGAACTATTCATAAAACATTACAACAAAGATTTCAAGAAGATCATGATCTTTGGAGGACAGAGATACTCTGCCTTCGAAAGAAGAATTCCTTCAGACTGGAGTTCAGGAACCTTTGTACTGGTGGCAGGAGCGATGCTGGGAGACAATGTGGCCATCAAAGGTCTTGATGTAAACGACACTCAAGCGGACAGATACGTGTTAGACCATCTGCAAAAGATTGGATCAGTCATCGAGACAAATGAAAGAGAAATGGTAGTGAGTAGGTCAGGATTGAATGGTTGCGAACTTGATCTAAACAGTACTCCTGACGCACTACCAGCCATCGCTGTCTTGGGATGTTATGCTGAAGGTGAGACCGTTATAAGGAATGTCGCTCATGCTCGAATTAAGGAGACAGACAGGATAAGAGTGATGACTGAGGAATTATCCAAGATGGGTGCAAAAATCAAAGAAACCAATGACGGAATGATCATCGAGCACAGTAGGTTAAAAGG
>JAPKYM010000046.1 GCA_026394315.1 Candidatus Bathyarchaeota archaeon
GTATACTCGTCTATCCCTATGCACACCTCTCAAGTGACCTAGGTCCACCATCTGTAGCGATTCCCCTCCTAAGAAGGATCGCTGAACTCCTATCAGGAGAAGGTTATGATGTCAAACGTAGCCCATTCGGATATTACAAGAGTTTCAAGCTGGAATGCAAAGGCCATCCATTGGCAGAGCTATCAAGAAGTATCACAATCGAGAAGGCCAAAGAGAAATCTCAGGTTATTCCGACAAAATACATGATACTCGAGACCGATGGCAAGCTTACCGAGCCTGAAGAATACCTCTCGCGCCCAGATTCAGAGTTCAAGTCCCTTGTTCTGAAGGAGGCTTTGAGGAAAGAGCTTCCCGGAGGGACGCCAAGATATCTTGAGTATTGCAGAAAATTTGGGATTGAATGGGAGCCTTACTCGGACGTTGGTCACATGAGGTATGGCCCTGAAGGTACCTTACTTTTCGATCTTATCAGTGAGTATGCTTGGCTGCAGGCTGACTCAATAGGCATTCCAGTGGTTCGCGTGAGGGGCACAAACATGTTCAACCTCTCAATCAAGCCTGTCAGAGAGCATGCCAAACTCTTCGGAGACAGACTCTACGAAATAGATTTGGACGAGAAACAATTTGTACTAAGATATGCCGCCTGCCATCAGCAGTTTGCAATGGTCAAAGACTGGTCCTTGAGCTATAAGCAACTGCCCTTCGGCACATTTGAGCTAGCAGACAGCTACAGACTAGAGCAGAGTGGAGAACTCCTGCTGTGCTTCAGAGTAAGAAAGCTACACATGCCCGACCTTCACATCTATTGCAGAGATGTGAGTGAGGCGGAAGAGGCGTCGAGAAAGGTTCATGAAAAGATCTACAGTGAAATACGAAGACTCGGTAGAGAGTATGTCTCGATATACAATACCACAAAGGAGTTCTTTGAACAAAACAGAGAGTTCTTTATGGATCTTGTGAAGGTTGAGCAGAAACCTATACTCTTGAACTTCGTACCCGAAGATATCTTCTATTGGGTTCTCAACGTGGAGTACACTATAATAGATGACTTGAATAGGCCGCGTGAGATCGCGACTTTCCAAATAGACGTCGGTAACGCCAAACGCTTTGGCATAACGTACACAGACTCCGAAGGGCAAAGGAAATTTCCAGCAATAATCCATACCGCATTGATCGGAACAATTGAGCGATATCTCTTTACTGTTCTGGATTCTGCCGCAAAAGCTGAAGGTAAAGGAGAGAAGCCGAGTTTCCCAGCATGGCTCTCACCAGTTCAGATCAGAATAGTTCCTGTAACATCCAACCAGCTTGGAGACGCTAACAGGATCGCGGATGAGCTTGAAAAGAATGGCATCAGAGTAGACATCGACGATCGAGAAGAAACCCTCCAGAAAAAGATCAGAGAAGCAGAAGTCAGCTGGGTGCCATATGTCGTGGTCATTGGTCAAAGAGAATCCGGAGCAAAGGCATTTCCAGTCAGGGTGAGAGGAGAGGGACTGCCCAAGAGCATGACAATTGACGCTCTGACCATAGAGATCAAGCACCTGACGCAGGGATTTCCATCAATTCCTCTGCCAATCCCTAGGTTACTTGGTAAGAGGCCCGGCTACAGGAGGAATTAGGCATGCCCTTCCTGCCGCTGGCTTCAACATTGAAAGTTTTATATGATCACTCAGCTTATTGACAGAGGATTGTGAAGGGATATAACATGAACAAAGATCAGACGTATGGCGGATTGATCCTTTTCATCTCATTGATTGTGGCAATAGTCTACATAGCTGGCTTTTTCGCCCCGTGGGTTTCCATGTATCTCTCCGCGTGGCCAGCGTGGCTCAACTGGTGGGCTGTGGCTATCCCCGTCTTCCTGTTCGTCTTGGCCGCCCTGTTGATCTGCATGTGGATAGGTTGGACCATGCTCACAACCCCTCCGCCTGCCCCCCTTGAGACTGAAGTAACCCCAGAACCCAAGTCAGAGAGTAAGGACTAGCTAAGATCGAAGATTAAACCGTATCCCGCCGTGAGCGGGACCCGCTTTACCTGTTTCGGGAAATGGGATCTCTGAAAGGAGGCTAGAACACGCTTTCTCTTGAATAAATCTCGATCCCTTTCTCGGTTATTCTGTATGGCCTGATCTGAGTATCGATAGGGGTTTCTCTCATCTTCTCTATCTGAATGACCCGAGTTATGGCCTTTCCCACCTGCAGTGTCTGTAGTACGATCACGCCGTGAGCCAAATACTCTTCCAGTTGAACATTTCTCTCCAAGCCTGCTATTCTGAGTTCCGTAGTCATGATAGTAGTGGCATCAGTTGAGGACAGGGTATCTACAAGATCCAGTATGACGGACCGTCGCTGCGTCGTATCTTGGTAATGGAAGACAAGAGACGTTATTGGATCAACGGCCAGTCTCTTGGCGCCCAAGGATTTGACCTCGGCTTTTATTCTCGCTATTACCCACTCCATGGAGAAGTCTTTCTTGCCTATTGTAAGCTTGCTGGACTTGGCTTCACCTTCGACATTTTGGGACGGTGATACATCTATAAAAGCCCATTTGTTTGCCTTCTCAAAGCCAGGTATGTCCCAGCCGAATGATGTCATCTCTCTTATCAGGTGATTTCTATTCTCGTCCAATGTGATGAAGAGTCCAGGCTCCCCGTGATTCACAATTCCATTGACTAGATACTGCGCGCATAGTATGGTCTTGCCTGTACCAGGACCGCCAACTACAAGGACAACCCGACCCTTCGGGATACCTCCAGCCAACATCTCATCAAGACCACTGATGCCAGTTGGTATTCTCTCGACCTTTGACATGTGACCAACACTCGACAGCCTAAATATGCCTAAGGAGCAATTTAATAATCTTGAGTATGCTACATGCATTCGATACTTCTAGTATCGGCAACTTGAGATCAAGTCAGCGCGTACGCTGCAGGACTTGCATTCTAAACGCATATATCCATCAGAATGGAAGAGATACCTAGACTGCTGATCTCTTGCGACAGTTTGGTGTGTGAAGTTGGAGAAAGAAGATTTTGAAATGGCAGTTAGTTCAGCGGAGAAACAATCCTCCTATTTCAGGTTAGAACAAGTTGGTTTGAGATCTGCTCTCGAAGAACTTAAGAAAATGCGTGAAAGTCACGAGATTAACGAAGCTCTCTACGGAGAGTTTTACGAGAGGTACTCCCAGAGGCTCTCGGATATAAACGAGAAGGCAGAACAGTACCGGCGTATTACCCAAAGCATTAGACACCTTTCGAAATACGAGAAAGAACTGGAACTTCTCAGGTCATCTCAAAAGGAATTGGTACAGCGGCTAGAGAAAACTGAAAGCAGACTCGAGGAGGAGCGAGGTAAAGTCCTAGACATGGCAGAAAAATTCGGAATAATAGTCGCCCCCCGCGAGGAAGCACGACCCGTTCGGGAAGTCGTGAAGCCGGTTCAAGAAGAACTAAGGCCAGCTACGATTACAGCGCGCACGCCACCCGTGACCACCCCTTCACCAACAGAGATTTCAGAAGCAGAGTCAGAGATTGAGCGTCTCAGAAAGGAAATATTGGCTGAACTCGAGAGAGTCAAAACCCAGACCAAGAAATAGCTTCCAAAGGATGAAACTAAAGACTATAGAGGTTAGCCAGTGTTCGAAAAGGACATGTTGTGATGAGTGCAAGGAGGAGGTTCCAGCCCTTCGGTAAAGAAAGGAACCTACATTGTTCTTGAGCCAGATAGGAGTGCAGCTGGACTGGCAAATCGTATCAATAGTTCTACCCTTCGTGATGGTCATCGTAGTCATTATGTTTGGCGAGATCCTTTTCTGGAGAAGTCATCAGAACAATATATCAAAGGAAGTCACGGTAATGTCAGACCCTTCGCAGATATCTGACACCAAAAACGATCACAGTGGCTCTCCAGAGAGCTTTCTTCAAAGGCTACGGATAGAACTTGAACAGCTTTCAAGTATGTATTCCTCTGGAGAGATTACCCGAAAGCAGTTCTCAGAGCGAGTTCGTAAGATTGAAAATGAGTTTTCAGTCCTTAGAGCTCCAATACCCATTGCTGAGCCACCAAAAGCGGTCCGGTGCGTTCATTGTCAAGATGAGATCCCGATAGACTCATTATACTGTGACAGGTGCGGCCGCTACCTTGGAAGTCTTTCGAAGTGACTGCTGCGCGCCGAGTGCAGCTCAGCTGGTCGACTGCCGCCTTCTCAGCCTGATGTCTTGTTCACGGACCTGAAGAAGTAACGTGGCAATTGTGGCCAGCCGTCCATCTGAGCGGGCTCGAAATCGACTATCACATCCATTCCTATCTGTGCGTCTCCAGGCTTATCTAGCATAATTCTTCCTGGAAGCGATATTCCTTCTTGTAACTTCACTATTCCTACCGTATATGGAACCTGTGAGGCGAACCTCTTGGGCGCAATATTGATCATCGAGTATGTGCGAAGTTGTCCTCTTCCGCTGAGCTGAATCCAACGAAGGTCTGAAGAATAACAGCTTGGGCACAGCATTCGCGGCGGTGCGAGGAGTTTGTTACATTTGGTGCATTTTACAGCCATTAGTCTCCCTTGACCACAGAATTTGTAGAAGTTCTGTATAGTTGGTAAGATATCGCCTTTCTCGTCTCTTTCAAAAATGATTTCTTCCATTTCTCAGCCCTACTTGCTGGTTTTGTACACATGTACAACCGATGTTGATCCATGTCCACCTACATTGTGAGTCAATCCTATTTCCGGGTCTTTGACTTGGCGGTGATCGGCTTGTCCAGTCAGCTGCAAGTACACCTCATAAGCCTGAGCTACTCCCGTAGCGCCGACAGGGTGACCTTTAGATTTGAGCCCACCGCTCGTGTTGACCGGAATCGAGCCTGTAAGCTTGGTTTCACCTGATTCTATCAGTCTTCCCCCATCGCCTTTGGCACAGAACCCAAGATCCTCATAAGCGACAAGTTCAGCTATAGTGAAACAGTCATGGACCTCGGCAACATCAACATCTTTAGGTTCAATGCCCGCCATCTTGTAAGCCTCTCTAGAGGCCAAAATGCTAGCCTTCAGTGAAGTAAGATCCTCCCTCTCGTAAAGTCCGATAGTATCACTGGCCTGACCACTGCCCAACACGTAAACAGGATTATCTGCGAATTTCTTTGCCAATTCTGGTCTAGTTAGGATCACGCAGGAAGCGCCGTCAGAAATTAGGGAACAGTCAAAGAGTTTCAGTGGGGATGCAACAATCCTTGAAGTCATAGCTTGCTCGACAGTTATCTCTTTTTGAATATGGGCCTTAGGATTCTTTGATCCATTACTATGATTTTTCACCGCGATCATGGCAAGGTGTTCCTCCCTTGTCCCGTATTCGTGCATGTGAGCCCTTGCAATCAATGCAAACAAAGCGGGAAAAGTAAAGCCATGCCATTGCTCAAAGAAGTTGTCCGCGGAAAGCGCCAGATACTCCGTAGTATCTGAGGTTGGAAGATGAGTTTGCTTCTCGACGCCACCAACAATGACCGTGTCTGCAAGCCCTGACGCAACTGCTTGAATGCCACATCGAAGAGCTACACCCGATGACGCACACGCATTCTCCGTCCTAGAGGCTGGAATGGGGTTCAATCCGAGCCAATCAGCCACCATAGGACCAGTGTGGCCTTGATGTTCAGTCGACTCCATCATGTGGCCGACGAATAGTGCCTTTATGTCTTTTCTTGGATCAAGATTGGGGCACCTATCGAATGCTTCCTTACCTGCTTGTTGGAATATCTCTCTCGCAGATAGACCGTCAAGTTTTCCGAATCTTGACAAGCCTGCCGAAACGATTGCGGCTAATGGTTTTCCGGTCAACTCAGGTCGCCCACTAAAATCAAGGAGACGAATTTCAATCTATCTCTCGTCGCCTTCACGTCTCCCGTAATCTCCATTCATTTGTTAACCTTATGGAAGGGCTGCCGAGGGTTTTGGCTGAAACTAAATAACAGAGGAATGGCCACTATTTGGGGCGACAAGCACGCGACAAGTGAATCATATGAATATGACATTAGAGGACGAAGACTTGAAGATGCAACTGATTCAGTGTTTGAAATCCCTGTATGAGAGAGGACTCATAACGGGCGTGGGGGGAAACGCTAGTGTACGTCCAATCGGTTCATTGACGTCGTGGATAACTCCCAGTGGCCTCTACAAACCCGAACTGAAACCCTCTGACCTTGTCAAGATCGATCTCGAAGGGAAAGTCGTGGAAGGCATATTCAAACCATCGATGGAATGGTACTTCCACACTGCGATCTACAAAAAGCGCACTGATGTTAATGCCATATTGCACACCCACAGTCCTTTCGCAACAGGTCTTGC
>JAPKYM010000356.1 GCA_026394315.1 Candidatus Bathyarchaeota archaeon
TTATCCTTGATTTTCAGTTCTTCAACGTCTTCCACAAGATTTGCCGGGTCCTCAAAATAAGCATCAAGGTCGGCCCGATTCTTAAATCGCCTCCCGCCAAGATGCGAGGCTGCCGCTGGCCCAAGCCCGAGGTATTCACCACCCCGCCAGTAATTGAGGTTATGGAGACATTCATGTCCTTCAAGGGCGAAGTTAGATATCTCGTAGTGAACAAAGCCGTGCCTGTCAAGAAACAAGCTTGCCCTTTCAAAAAGATCAGCCTGCATATCATCGGACGGCAGGTCAGCAGGCAAATTGAACGCCAGAGGAGTGCCCTGTTCCAGTGACAGGCAGTATAAGGAGAAATGATCGATGCCAAGACTGATCAAGATTTCCAGAGAAGCACGGAGCCCTTCCCATTTCTGACCGGGGAGCCCAATCATTAGATCGGCAGATACAGTTCTGAAGCCGAGCTTCTTGGCTCGGCCTACAACCTCAACCGCTCGTGCTGCAGTGTGGACTCTACCTATCCTTTCCAGTTCCTGTTCCGAAAGAGACTGAACACCGACAGATATTCGGTTAATCCCTGATGCTTTGGCAGTTTCGAGCAAACGAGCAGTGGCTGACTCAGGGTTGACTTCAATTGTCGCCTCGACAAGTTCGGACAAGTCGAAAGCTTGGTGAAGACCATCAATGAGCTTACCGAGATTCTTGGCCCCCAGCAAACTAGGCGTCCCGCCACCCACATATAAAGTGTCAAATGATAACCCCCAATATGCGTGACACTCAAGCATGACTGTTTTAATGTAAGGATCGATAAATTTCTTCTGCGCCGGCACTGAGTAGAAGTCGCAGTAGCTGCACTTCTTGACGCAGAAAGGAACATGGACATAAAGTCCTCTCAACTTGCTACTCCATCCGCAACAACGATAGGAAGGCTTCCTGTGGTACCTCTACTGCCCCGACCATCTTCATTCGTTTCTTGCCCTCTTTTTGCTTTTCGAGGAGCTTCCTCTTACGTGTAATATCGCCACCGTAACATTTGGCCAAGACATCTTTTCTTATCGGTGCTAAGTCCTCTCGGGCTATTATCTTCTTGCCGATGGCGGCTTGTAATGGTATCTCAAATTGCTGCCTGGGGACTAGCTTCCTTAGTCTCTGTACCAATGCCCGGCCCTTAGCGATAGCACTGCCACGAATGGCTATAAAAGAGAGAGCATCGACCTTATTGTCTTTGATTAGAATATCCACTTTGACCAGGTCATCAGTTCGATATCCCGCCAAGTCGTAATCCATACTGGCATATCCTCGGGTAACGCTCTTGAGTTTGTCATAGTAGCCAGCAAGGATTTCGGCCAATGGGAAATGGTAGGTGAGCATGGTTCTTCTCCTGTCAGAATGCTCCAAGCCTATCAATTTACCGCGCCTGGATTCAGACAGTTCCATACAAGGCCCAACAAATTCTTCTGGGACAATAATTCGAGCCATGATGATGGGTTCCTCGATATGGTCGATGTACTGAGGCTCCGGGAACTTCGATGGGTTGTCTATCATCAGTGCTTCCCCATCGGTGGCCACCACCTTATAGACAACCGAGGGCATGGTAGCAATCAACTCCTGTCCATATTCCCGCCTGAGCCTTTCCATAGTGATTTCCATGTGCAACATGCCCAGGAAACCAAGGCGGTAGCCATGACCTAAGGCTGCAGAAGTCTCTTTCTCGTATACAATGGAGGAATCATTGAGTTTGAACTTCTCCAGCGCCATGGTAAGTTTGCCATAGTCATTGTTATCAATCGGATAAATTCCACAAAACACCATTGGTTGAGAGTGCT
>JAPKYM010000128.1 GCA_026394315.1 Candidatus Bathyarchaeota archaeon
CTTCTACGTTACGGCGGCCATAGTTTTCACTTGAGCGGCTTGCGAGAAATTTAAGGGTTTGGTGAGGAGATCGCTTTCCACCTAGGTGTGTTATGTGGTTTGGAGGTTAGCGATTTCGGGGTTGTCTAGTTGAGCGATTTCGGGGTTCCTGTTGATTCTAGGCGGATCTATAGTGGTAGGATTCTTGGACTCAGAGTGGATAGTGTTCGATTGTCTGGTGAGAGTGTGTTTAGGCGAGAGGTTGTTGAGCATCCTGGCGCTGTTGCTATGCTACCGTTTCTTGATGATGGAAGGGTTCTGTTGATCAGGCAGTTTCGGTATGCTGTCGGTGAGGTTCTTCTTGAGATTCCTGCTGGGACGTTGGAGAAGGGTGAGGATCCTCTTGAGTGTGCAAGGCGTGAGCTTATTGAGGAGACAGGTTATGAAGCTGGGGTCTTGGAGCTTTTGTTTAGCTGTTTCCTGGCACCTGGTTACAGTACTGAAAGGATTCATATATTTGTGGCTTCGAAGTTGAGGAAGGTTGACTCGAGGCCTGAGATTGATGAGGAGATTGAGCTTGAGCCTGCAGATCTTCAGACCGCTGAGGTCATGATAAGTGACGGTAGAATAGTTGATGCTAAGACGATCTCTGCAATATCCTATTATTTATTGTCCAGAAGTTTGAAAAGATGAATGCCAAGGTTTATTTTTTGATGAAGTGGATTGATCGTTGGCGCGGGGGTACCCGAGACCTCGCATAATGGCTGCGAGGCAGGAATCAGGCCAAAGGGGCAGGATTACAGACAGACATAGTCTGTAATGTCAGACTTAAGATCTTAATGGTATGAGCCATCCTGTGGCGTAGGCCTTCGTGGGTTCGAATCCCACCCCCCGCACCAAACCTTAGGTCCAGTTTGCATACTATTTATATGTCGCAGTCTTAGAATTCTCTACTCATGACAGCGCAACTGGTCTTCGACATTCACCATTACGATCGAAGGCTAGCTGCAGCCCTCTCCATCCTAGACCGTGACAGAGCAATACTCGAGAGCAATCGCAAGAAAGTGAAAGAGTTTCTCGAGTACATACAAGCTGAAGGACTGAGTGCACCAAGACAGGTCAGGTACGTCTACGTTCTCAGAAAAGCCTCGAGACTATTAGGCAAAGAATTCAAACACACAACGAAGAATGACTTGGTGACGGCGATATCCAAGCTCGAAAAACAGGATACATCCTACGAGACAAAGCGATCTGAGAAGGAATGCATTAAGAGATTCTACAAGTGGCTGAGGAACTCTGAGGACGACTATCCGATCGAAGTCAAATGGATCAAGGCCACGCGCAAGAACAATCACAAAATCCTGCCTGAGCATCTTCTAACCGAAGATGAAGTGAAGAAACTCGCCGAAGCATGCCAGAACCAGAGAGATCAAACCCTAATACTTGTCACATATGAGACCGGCTGCAGAGTCGGAGAAATACTCACTCTAAGAGTAGGCAACATCCAATTTGACCAGTACGGCGCAGTCATGGTTGTGAAAGGCAAGACCGGACCTAGAAGAGTGCGGATCATCTTCTCGGCTAAAGCCTTGTCGGAATGGCTGAACCATCACCCAGCAAGAAAGGATCCTCAGGCGCCTTTGTGGACAAGCCTTGAATCCGTAGGTTCGACTAAGCCACTCGAGTATTACGCATTCAGAAAGATGTTATCCGTCGTGGCCAAGAGAGTGGGCATAGGTAAGCGGGTTAATCCTCACTCTTTCCGGCATGCGAGAGCCTCAAACCTTGCAAACGTCCTGACGGAAGCACAGATGAAGGAATATCTTGGATGGGTGGGCGACTCGAGAATGGCCTCAACCTACGTACACCTATCGGGAAGAAACATAGACAACGCATTGCTCAAGCTGAACGGCATCAAGACCGAAGACGAAGTCAACAACGAAGAGCACAAGCTAAGAATCAAGACGTGCCTACGTTGTCAGGAGTCAAATTCTCCTACGAGTAGTTTTTGCTCACGGTGCGGCTCTCCGTTGGACGTGAAAACGGCGATGCAACTACATGAAGAAGAGTCGAAGATCGATACCGTGATGGATAATCTCCTAGAAGATCCCGAGGTCAGAGAGCTGCTGCTATCCAAGCTCAAGGCTATGGCTACGTGAGTACAGCTATTATCGTCCAGCTTCTACATGTCTCAACCAGAGAACGTATGAATGTCGAAAGGCTTGAATTCGAATAGCTCCAGACTAATCTCGGTATAAGGTGCCTGAAATGCCTTTTTGCTCAGTCTGTGGGGTTTCAGTCGATTCTAACGCATCTTTCTGTGCCAATTGTGGAAGAGAACTCAAAGAGATGAAGCCGGCAATCATTGAGTCATCAACGATTGCCTCAAGTCATCGAATGGATATACAATGACCACAGTGCCTGGGAGCATTCATCCTACTAGAATAGACCTGAACGTACTGTTAAACAACAGACATAGCTGAAACTCTCATTAAGTGCGCTTCAATAGTTTGGTAAGGGCTTTACGACCGAACACTTCTTCATGAATGGCCCAAATTCCCAGCAGTTTTTCTTCCCATGCTTTTTGAGATTCCTTGATTCTTTTTGATAGTTTCTCTTGAGCTTCTTTGCCCTGTCTGGTAAGCTCGTAATACACCCTACCTGACGACTCATCTTTTCTGGATCTTATCACTCCTCTACGTTCCATGCGACGCAAGAATGGATAGATCGTTCCATAACTCATCCTGATATGTCCTCGAGTCATTTTGTTGAAACGAGCAGCTAGTTCGTATCCGTATGCCGGACCGTCTCTCATGACCAAGAAGAACATGATTTCATAGGGCGCCACGCCAAATCCTTTCGGCACGCTTCATCCCACGAGATTATATCGCATCGTTGTATCGTATCGATATATTTAAATATACGGGTTCTCTGTATCGGGGACATAATATCGAATCGATATAAGCCGAAGTGAAAGTGGGGAAATGGGATCATGACTGGGATCCTTGCTGGCGTAGGAAACACAATCGGAATCGAATGAGGAACACCGGCATGGAGGTTGATTCGAATCTATGGAAAAGGCGAAAGCCGTCATAGTCACTCAGGATCTAACGAAGCGATTCAACGATTTCACGGCGGTCGACCACATAAACCTAGAGGTTATGCAGGGAGAGATTTTCGGTTTTCTTGGACCAAACGGAGCAGGTAAAACAACCGCCATAAGAATGTTAACTACTCTTTCGGAGCCGAGCGAAGGTACGGCTAAGGTAGGAGGCTACGATATAAGAAGTCAATCAGATGAAGTTAGGAAGAGGATCGGGTTAGTAGCTGAGAAACTCATTCTCTACCCACGACTCACAGCAGTTGAGAATTTGATGTTTTTCGGACAACTGTACGGATTGAGTGGGAGCTACCTACGGCAGAGGATAAATGACTTGTTGAGAATGGTCCGCTTAGAGGCTTTCAAGAATATGTCTGTAAGTGGCTATTCAAGCGGGATGAGACAGCGAGTAAACATCATGCGTGGACTTCTTCATGATCCAGACATACTTTTTCTAGATGAACCTACAGCTCTTCTCGATCCGCAAAGCATACAGTTTGTTCATGACCTCGTGAGGGAGTTGAATGAAGATGGAAAGACCATCATCATCACAACCCACATCATGGAAGAAGCCGACCAATTGTCACACAGAATCGGCATAATCGATCATGGCAAGATGATCGCAGTAGATACTCCAGCTGGATTGAAGAGCAAAAATGGTTCACAAAGCCTACTGGAAGTCTTCTTGAAGCTTACTGGAAAGGAGCTTAGAGACTCAGCTTCGAAGAAAGTACCTATGGGAATGATGAGGAGACCGGTTTAAGTTGAGAAATAGATTTCTCCAAAACATACAAACAACACTTTTGGTAACACAGAAAGACTTACTGGACTTTTGGAAAGCCAAGATGCTTGTCGCAACTTTCATGATAATGCCAATTCTATTCATGTCCATGTTTGGCTTCATGTTTCCTCAGACGGGAGCAAGCAACCCCTTTTCGGGAAAAGTATCAACGCCTTACAAGAATGCGCCAATGGGCATAGTGCTAGAGGACCAAGGACCATTTGCACTACAGGTCGCAGATCAACTCAGAGAAATGTCATCTTCAACAGGTCTTTTCAAAGTGCAGAATTTCGCCAGCTTTGAATCTGCTAGAGAACAAATTGTGTCAGGTTCCCTTAAGGGAGTAGTTGTAATCCCAGTAGGGTTCACTGAAGCTTTCAATTCGCACAGACAAGCAATAGTCATAATTACAGTGGATGATACGAATCCTCAAATGGCTTCCATTATCTACAGCGAAGCCGCATCAATATTCAAGGCGATATCAGATGGCTTATCCACGTCCCTCATAGTCAATATGGATAGTCGCGCGGATCCATCCTTTGTTTTGGAACCAGTAAGCGTCCAACAGAGAAACCTAGTGGGTAGCACCACCAACACATTCCAATTCCTAGCACCAGGCTTCATCGCGTTGACAGCGGTGATGGGTGTACTATCAGGGTTGGGCGCTGCCATATCAAGGGAGAAAGAACAAGGCACCATGGACGGTCTGATGGTCGCCCCAGTATCTAGGTATTCAATCGTCGCCGGAAAGATTCTGGCTCAAACGGTTAGAGGGGTGATACAGGGTTTCATGATTCTGGCAATATCCATGCTCCTGTTCGGCGTTAGAGTGTATGGAAACATCTTCTTGATGATATTGGTCATGCTTCTCGGAGTGGCCAGTTTCTCTGGTATAGGAATAATAGTTACTTCCATGGCGGCAGAGCAAGAGACCGCGCAGATGATGATGATGCTCTTACAGTTTCCAATGATGTTTCTGTGTGGCATTATATTTCCAATCGAACAGCTGCCAAACTGGCTGCAGGCAGTTGGAAAACTCTTACCACTGTACTATGCTGCTGATGCACTCAGAAAGATCATGGTTCTCAATGCAAGTCTCAACCAAGTAATTTTTGACATTGTCGTGCTAGGGATCTACTCTGCTGTAACCATGGGCATCGCTATGCCCATCTTCAGAAAAGTTATGAAAAGATGATTTTCCCAAAAAAATCATCTGAAAGACCGACAAGTGCGATTCTGCAATCGACGCAGTGGGTTTGATATGAGCAAAAGTTTCATGTTGGCTTGCCTTGGTGATATTTCAGATCCCAAGAACTAAATCCTAGAATTTCGGGGTTTTCGGCGTCACTTATGAGATCTTTTCTTATGGGTTTATCGCGCTTGTGTAGGATCTTCTCAAATGGGGCTCGCGTACTATCAGTTACCAGAAGACTGCAGAGCCGCGCTAATCAGTATTGAACTTCTAATCAACAACGATTACTACGCTAGGTTGTTCTAGCGGCCGCACGGCTAGGCCAACTGGCAGGGTTCTCAGTCATTCTCACATCTCAGTAGTGTTACCTACTGGTTTTGGGAAGACTACTAGAGGCGTGGGTAGTATCTGAGCAGAGGAAGCATCCTGTAGCATGGTGGACACATAATCAGGTTGTTATAGGCCTTTGCGTGATACGCGTATAAGCGGTGATACGCGTATAAGCGGCACCTATAGCTGACAAACATTCAAAGAGGTGGCTTCTCCCCGGAATAGGGTTAATGATGAAAAGAGCCAGAATCGCGGCAAGATCAGGCTAAGTTCGAAGTGCTACGCCCTGGGGAACAAAAGTTAGTCGATGTCGCGGTGAGGTTGAAAGGCGATTCTTCAGGTTACATACATCAACCTGAGAATTTCTATGATCCGAATTACCGACCGACAGCCAATGAAGTGCGAATTGGCGTCCACCAAGTTACCACGATTCTAGACTATGATGGAGGTAGCACGGTTCCATTTCACTTTAGTATCATAAACGAAGAGGGCGATAATCCTGGTTTATTGAGACTTGAGACCTGAGCTAACGGTGATGCACATCATGGTATGCACCCCACAACCCTAGACCACGAGAGAACCCAAGAATCTAGGAACAAGATCTTCAAGTTACATCTCGTCTGCGATGTCCACAATGTCCATGATTCTGGCATATTACAAGTCTATCGTAGTTGAGGAGGACACGATTCGCGTACCCTCACTTCTGATATGATGGATCCCCCCTCTTAAGTCCAAATTCTTTAACCGCCCTGCCCGCCGCCGGATATTCTGATTATGTCATTGTTGGTGGGAATTGTTGATTCCAATTCTTATACTGCTACTCATTCGCCGCTGCCTTAGACGATAATATTATCATCATCAAGAACATGAACTGGGAAAAACAAGAAAAATGGGCGGGCGAAGGCGGCGGTTCAAGGTGTGGGATTCATGTTTGCAGCTTGGTTGATAACACTGTAAACATCTCAGATAAAACTGCAACAGAGTAACCTGCACCGGCTGTCGATCTAGCGTAGTTGAATTCTAACAATCTCTCCAGCCCGTTTTTCATCATCCTTACGTCCTAAGCTGTCCAATGGACTTCCTGCATCATCATCTGAGTCATAGGGCGCTCCTGATATACGCTCTATTCGGTCACAGACTGCGAAATATCTTTCTCTCAGGAATTGGATACATTGATGCGCACATGCAAACCGGATTCACAAGACAATGATACAGAATCAATTAGAAGGTTAACCTATGCTTATGGTCATATTCGGGGCAGGCGCATCTTACGATTCAGCCCCAGACTATCCACCACTAGTCCCTAAGGCCTGGCCAGCGGATCATCGGGAGTCTCGCCCACCCTTGGCAAATGAACTGTTCGAAAACAGACCACTTTTTGCGGACGTACTTGCCGCATACTCGGATTGCCACGCTGTGATCACCCGCCTTCGAGACCTCGCGGCGGGCAGTTCAGTGGAGCATGAACTCGAAGAGCTGCAAATGGACGCCGATGAGGATCCTAGGAGAAAGATCCAGCTTGCGGCTATACGGTTCTATTTGCAGCAATTGATTTGGACATGCGAGGGTCGGTGGAACTCGCAGTTCGCCAAAGGCATCACGAACTACAAGACTCTACTAGGCTTGATTCAACATCTGCGCAGACCAGAAGAAAAGGTTTGTCTGGTTACATTCAACTACGATACAATGCTCGAACAGTCTCTTCCTTTCACTAAAATCAGAACATTCACTGATTACATTGCTCCCCCCTACATAATGATCAAGCTACATGGCTCCGTCAATTGGGCACACCCAGTTAGGGCAATTAACAGTAGCGACATCCCGCGCACCGTTCCTAGTGTGATAGAAAAAGTGACTGA
>JAPKYM010000248.1 GCA_026394315.1 Candidatus Bathyarchaeota archaeon
GTACCCAACGCTCACCTTGGTGGACGTGCATCTGCAAGCGTTGACTTGGACTTGAGAGGCATGGTCACAGGAACGGTCACTTTCCGCAATATGCACGGAGATCTCAGAAGTGCCAGTTGGGCAAGCATACTCCTGCAAGGCGAGAACAAGTATACGCTCTATTCTTGGGATGGCTTCTACGAGGGTTATCTTCCTCGAAGAGCTTACACGGTGACGGTGCAGGAGCCTGGCCTTTCCAGCCAAAATGCGAGCATCATAGTTCCTGACGGCGGATCTGTCGCGTCGAGTTTCTATCTTAATCCTAGTGGGATTCCCATCCCTGAGTATTCAGATTATGCGATTCTAGTTTTGTTAACAACTGGGGCCAGCACCAGTCTCATGGTGACGGCGCTGAGCAGAAAGAGAAAGGTCAAGCAAGATCTTAGAAAACGCACTTGTCCATAATATTTCCACAACGATGGACGGCATTTAGTCTCAGGCGGGATCAGCTTAAAGCCTTCATGAGCCGTGGTAGTCAGTGACCGTCTGGTTTTTTGATCAGGGGTTAATCTTTAAGCCCTTGATCAAGATTATCAAACTGGAGTCTTGTGTTCCTTGAGGTCATGGAAGAGTTTGAAGGTTGGGAGTCGAATATTCAGAATATTCGCGTGGCTAATGCCATACTCACCTCTTCGAGTCTTCTTCCATAGACTGTGCGGTGTGAGGGTAAGTCAAGGGGCATATATTGGCAACTTCGTCTTGATGGACGGACAGTACCCTGAATACATAGTGATTGAGGATGAAGCCTCGATAGCACCTTTCACGATGATCATGGCACATTCCGGAGCCAGCCCTTTCCATCAGAGACTCAAGCTCTACCATAAAGGCCCTGAAAGAGTCTGGATCAAAAGAGGTGCTTGGATAGCTGCTGGAGCAATAATTCTTCCCAATGTTGTGGTTGGTGAGGGAGCGATAGTTGCGGCCGGCTCAGTTGTTACCAGAGATGTTCCAGATTATGCTGTTGTCGCAGGCATCCCGGCAAAACAGATAAAGGATGTGGGCTCCAAAGGTGAGAGCGAGTAACCTTCTTGCTTGGCTCAGACATCTTAGCTCAGTGAGAGGCATCAACGCAAGCACCAAGCAAATGCTTAGGATGTACAGGTACCACAGAGTTCCATTCAAGATCATTCTCAATAATATTCTGGACTTGTTGGACAAGTATGATGCAAGATTTACTTTCACTGTCGTCTCCTCAATAGCGAATGAAGAACTTGTTCAGATGATTCTTGATAGAGGTCATGAGATTGCTTCGCACAGTCTATATCATGTGAAACATCAAGGCCTAAGCTTTGAAACCCAGCTGGGCTACATCAGAAGATCCATCGAGATGCTTGAGGCACTGGGAGCCTCAGTTCACGGCTTCAGAGCACCCTACAACTCGTATGACAACAACACCTACGCATGCATAGACGAATTAGGCCTCTTGTATGATGCAGGAGTCAGAAGAGAAGAATACCTGCGCTCACTCACAAAACCCTTCCACATGAAGATTGATGGTAAGGACACTCGATTTCTTTCCTTTCCTGTATGCCATCTGAGCGATGAATTGCTGGACCGATTGCCTCAGAAGACGGTTCTCAACTCATTCCTAGAGGTTATTGATAATATGGGAGGGAGGGATTTGTCGGTGCTGCAACTTCACCCGATAAGGATAGGTCAACCCGTCTACCTTGGATTTCTAGAGAGCTTAGTCAAACATCTGGCGAGTCAAGACTATTCGATGCCTACACTCGCAGAGGTGGTTGAAAAAAAGGTGCCAATGCCCACGGTCTGCTTGAGTGGAGACATCGACTGTCTCACTTTTTCAGATTATCTCAGGAGAATCTAGTCAAGACTTCCAGCGCGCTATAGAGTGAAGTCTGCCAGTTATTTGGAAACGAAACGGTTTCCCTTGATGAAGAATCGAAGATTTCTCTTGAGGTCTTTCTTGACGCCTATTCTGTGAGAAGACTCAACCTCAGATATCGGCAGAGAATCTAATATGCATACTTCACTATCTTTCGAAGTGACCGGTGTTCCATTCAGTCGCTTATCGATACGCAAGGCTTGAGTCAACTTTCCGGGCCCGGTTGTGAGATCCGATAATTCACTGATGCGCCGATTCCTTTTCATCATCTGTAGACCATTTGTCGGTTCGACGGATCTGATCAGAACGGCGCCTACCTTGTTGGGCTCATGAGCGACAATGTTGAGCATCCAGTACTTGTGGACATTGTAGATGAAAAGTGTGCCCGGCGGCCCCCACATGTTTCTGTTGAAGGTCTTTGGACCATGATAGGCTCTGGAAGCAGGATCCTCTTGACCATAGTAGGCTTCAGTCTCAACTATCATTCCCTCCAAGACTTCAGCTCCCAACCTACGAACCAACCCTTTGCCAAGCAACCCCTTTGATACAATCTCAGGGTCTCGTTCATAGAACTCCGCAGGTAGAGGGTCCATGCTAAAACACAACTATCTCCTCTAGAGATTAGGCGCTGCTATTAACTCGATACATAGTGTCGAAGATTGAGTTGAGAGACCAGATTTGATTAGACCAAAGCGTTTAAGGATGAAGATGCACAGAGACGATGCGGGCTCGTAGCTCAGCCTGGATACTAGCGTGCCAGAGAGAGCATCGGCCCTCTATCAGTTTTTCTTGAGGAAAGCCGAGGGTCGTGGGTTCGAATCCCACCGGGCCCGCCATTACATGCGCGTATAAGTGGAATATGTGCGCAGTTAGAATTTCGATGCTCTCACCAAGGGGCACCACCCACCACCACCAAAATAGAACTTAACGGTTCAAATTACGATGCTCTCACCAGCTAGGTAAAAAAAAAATCCTGCTCTTAAGAGCGCGCTACCACCATTCTAAAGGGCTCGCTACGCTCACTTACTAAAGTAACGCGCGGTAGAACAGAAGCAGAATGAAGGGGCCTCTTATGTTTGTTCACTGAATTAGTTTCTTGATACTTTGGAAGTAGTCAAATATCTTAGGATTGTTTCTTGGATCTTCAGCTCCAAACTGTGAAGGAGGATATCCCATTTGTATCTTTATGGTATTATTCTGAACAAGAGTCTCTATTACTGCCTCTGAAGGTTGCTGGCCTACAGATGAGATAGGGGTAACAAACAGTCCATTGTAGATTTTCTCCCCACCAATCTTTACAACAAAGGGGTCGCCATATACAGACACATGCAATCCCTCAATTTTCTTGGCTCCTAATTCGGTAAGTCTGATTTCATGAGTAGCTCTACTGTACCATACAATGTCTTCGTCCGATATCACCAGTTTGTTGTTCTCTGAAAGGTATATTCCAAAACTTCCCTGCAGCTGATGGGTTAGAAGAAAATATCCGGCGACAGCAAAACCCACAATCGCAACAACCGAACCTATAGCAGCATGCTTCAGAAATCTACGTCTTGAGGGGCGTTTCTCTGCCATTCACTTCAGCCTACAGGCAATCTTCTGGGATACTCTAAACGATTTATCACTGTTAGCGTTCTTACGTAGATGATGAAGAGTGCTTTTACTTATGCCAAGTTCTTGTGCCTGTTTCTGTGTCAGTTCAAGAATTCGTCCACGAATCTCTAAACCGTCGCTTCTCTTTAGATCTGGTGCGGGTTCTGTGAAATCCATTGACTCAGTTTTTCCAACAAGGAATCTACCCAATTCTTGAACCTTATTCAGAATGATTGTATCCCACTGCCACATCTTACCCTTGTACTGAATACCAGAATTGAATCTCTCCCTCAAGAGATCCAGAAACCTTCTTTTCGCTTCTGTTTCAAAGTGGTAGCGGTAGTCGTCACCCATGAAATAGAAGTCCTTCATATCAAGTAAGCCAGACTCAAACGCCTGTATTGTGGCTACGTC
>JAPKYM010000250.1 GCA_026394315.1 Candidatus Bathyarchaeota archaeon
GAGGTTTAGTGAGTGGCCCCTGCTCCTTCCGTTCAGCTTGGAGACCAGTATCTTGTCCTTGGTCAGGTCCCTTAAGTGCGGGATCAGTGTTACATGTGTTGTGCCCAGCATCTTGGCCATCTCTCTCATGTAGAAACTGTCGCCGTAGTTGGCTCTGAACAGGCTGACTATCTTTATTTTCCAGTTGGTAATTTTTTCTACCATATGGTAGAATTTATTACCAAAGCACTTATAGGCATATTGGTTCGTCTCAAGAGCTTGATTGAGTCGCATGGACAAATATTGAATTCCCTTTACATCCAATTCCTGTCACCACCTTTAGCGCGCCATGCTCCCAAGGTTATTTTCAATCGCCTGCACATCTTTTCAATGTCTTTCTTCAGATTGCGCGCGCTACTAAGTTCGTACGCCAGGGTCAGAATGCTACCGGAGAAACCTGACCCTCACCGCTACGTAACAGGCAGACTCGAAGGAGCCGAAAAGATCGTAACTTTAACAGATACTGCGTGATTAACCCGCAGCGAACTAGCGCGCGCGGCGCTTGATCGTTCTTTCTACGCGTTTCTCAAGCGCTTCGTATTTCCATAGTAAAGCCTTGGCTAGTTCTGTGAGCTCGGCTCCTCCGCCAACTTCTCCACCCCGTTTTCTCAGAACTACTGGAGCCCCAAGTTTCTTCTCCAAGTCTCTAAGCTGAAGCCACGCAAAACTGTATGACCATCCCAATTCCTTAGCAGCCCTTGAGATCGAACCGTACTTCTGAATGCCCCTAAGTAGTGAAGCTCCCCCTTTACCGACAACATCCTCATCACCCGCTGTCAGCCAAACCTTGAAAGATGGGCGCAGTTGCTGTCTTACCTTTCGCATCGATCTCAGCAGCCTTATTGTATCCGTTAGCGCGGGTTCTGTTACTTCTCTGGGACATAACACGGACTGTTAACAGGCGGGACATGAACAAATCCATCAGGTAGATTGCTTACGCAATCCGAGGTCGAAGAACATTAAAACAGTCTTGTCTTTTGGCTTGGGTGGAATCAATTCAAAACCAAACGATTGATACCTATCCACCACATCTCTTTCCGAATCGACTATGACAAACCTGCATCCCGCTTTCCGCGCAAGTTCTTGAGCCTTATCAAAGGTGAAATCCACCATTATTCTGCCTATGCCTTGACCCTTAACTTTGCAATCTCTTGCCATTTGACCAAGCAGAAGACTTGGTATGTTGGGGAGTGGTTTTTGTTCTCGTCTTTTCTCTGGAAGTTCCACCGTGCTGAGTGCTCCCATGGCTAAAGTTACGTAACCAATTGGGCAGCCTTTGTGCTTGAAGACATAGGTAACGCCCAAGTTCTCGTTCTGGTACGTCAATGCTTCTTGCGAGTTCTTGACGAAATCGGCATAACCTTTTTTCTCACATTGGAAGCCCTTAAACTCTTCAGTAGAACAGTACGGAGATACGGTGACTTCTTCGGCAGAAATCATGAAAAAGAGTAATGTGATTACTCACGTTTTATTCTTTTTGCGTTCTCAATGGCTTCTTGAAGACGCTTTTGCATCTCTGGTGAGGCGGGCTTGTCCAGTCGATCCTCTATGAATTTCCACTGTTCTCTACTTAGGGAAGGGATGGAACGGGGCAACATAGTCTACACCTTTAGCGATAGCTTAAGTAACATTACTTAAGCTACTCACACTACTCTAAATTATCGTATATTAAAGTTATCTAATGGGGTTCGCGTTACTTACGACTAAGACAGAGACCGAGAGAAGGTTATGCGAGGACTAAAGAAATCCGATACACCAATCCTAGCAGGCTACCAAATCTATCACAACTACATGAGACCTCATGAGGCTCTGGATGGCAAAACTCCTGCCGAGGCTTGCGGAATTAAAGTAGAAGGAGAGAACAAGTGGATGACATTGATACAAAACGCAAGCCTCAGAACCTAGACTAGTCTTTTTTCAGACCGAGGGCTCGTATGTGTTCATTATAAGCCACATACCTTGGGCAACGTTTGAAATCATGAGTCTTACAGTAGTTCTTCCGATCTTCCTCATCGGGCTTATAGTAATTTAGCCCTCGCTCCGTTCTCTCCGTGAAGGGTTGTGCTCTACATTCATCAATGACGAAATAGATACAGTTCACCAAAGCACCCCTAACATCAACTTCGGAGTACAAAAAAAGGTTTGTTCATTGAGAACCTATCACCTCCGTTTACCCCATGTCCCGACTGTTAACAGCTAGAAGCGTGTCCCATCAACGTAACAGAACCTTAGCGCGCGTTCTTCATATAGTAGATGTGCCGTCGTCCTTCGATTCTCAGTCCAATCACTTCATTCTTGATTAAGATGTGCAGTTGTTTCCGTGTCCATGAATCTGAATACTGGTACTTTTCTTTGATGGATTTTGAGATCTCTTTGAATGTCTCCTTTCCTTCGCTGATGAACCTGCCAAACGTGTACGCGAGTAAATCGATGTCAGCATGCTCCATGAGCTTCCTGGTTATAGGCGGACTTATGGCATATTTCGCCCGCAGTTCTAGCAGTTTGGTCCCGAGCATGTAAGCCCACCGCCCGCTTCTTTTCTGGGACAGACACTCGTTTTCGATAGTCCGCCAGTCAAGTCCCCCCTCTGCCAGGATTCTCATGTCGTCGAGGTCTGTCTCACGTTCAGTAATTCCTTTGAACAGAAAGATGTCTTCGGCAGACATTAAGAATACGTCCAAATTGCCGAAGCTTCGATAAAGTCGTGCGCGTGATTTCATACTGCTGCTGAGCTCAAGCGCGCTGCATACTTGCCTGTCGAAAATGTCGAATCTCATGTGTCTGTTGTCCTCCATAATGGCAGTAGCCCCTAATGCATCGTATTCATTCGCTGGCTCCAATATGGAGTCAAATCCTGTGCTGCGTAGTGCTGACATGAAGTCCTTGGCCTCCTCTGCTGAGCTGAATACGACGTCGATGTCCTTTGTAGCTACTTTTCTTCCCATGAATGTCATTGCACAGCCGCCGAGGAGATATACAGATGTTTTACGCCTCAACTTCGAGCCTATTCTGGTCAGGGCAGCAGTCAAATCCGCTTCAGTGAACATCCAGGGCTGGCTCACGTCAATCTATACTCCTTTGCTCTAAGTAGGAATTCTTTCCATGGTGGAAAGCCGGCTGCTCTTTCTACACCTTTGCTCGAAAAGTACGTAGAAA
>JAPKYM010000309.1 GCA_026394315.1 Candidatus Bathyarchaeota archaeon
CATTGGCGGCGAGCCTTATGATCACTCATTTCTTTGACGAGGGGAAGAAGTTGCTGGGGGTATTTAAGTGGGGTCAGACATTTCTTACCTTGAACCATGATCCGCTCATGGATTACAGCAGTGCAAATGATCCCGAGGCCATTGCAACCGTTGAAGAGTCCTACTTCGGCCTCAGGGGAACCTCCCAAGCTTCACATAATTAGCAGCGCCTGAAATCGTTGACCCCTCGATTGTCGCACTGCTAAGCTCCGCATCCCTGCTCTAAGATAGAGACTACATCTCCCTCTTTGAGTTCTTTGTTGAGACCTCCCAGAGAAGTATTTGCTTCAGTTATACGTGCAGTCTCCAGATTATTTATCACAACTATCAATGGGGTCACATTATTGTTCTCATCATAGAGTATTTCTTTGACATTATGAACTGCAGCAAGTTGCCTGAGCACATCGGATACTCTGTTTCCATCTATACTCAGTACTACTTCGTCCTTGCCAATGGCCACGCGAAGACGGGCAAACAACTTCACAGTGACATTCATGAGCAAACAATGCTTAACACGTCGATAAAGGTGTGGCGAAACGAAGCTCGCCTGGGCTAGCGCTCAAGGTAGGATGCGGCTCTCCGTATGGAGTTTCAGCAGTATTAGATCCACAATTAGAAAGGGATCCTACTGAACACGACACGGCAATCGCAAGAACACTTGGCAGAAGAGTCGCTGAAGTGCCAAAAGACACCGTCGCCAAACGCCACAATTATCCAGTAGCGCGTGCTAGTATTCTATTCCTTCTCTGGCGGTTATTCCTCGTCTGTAGGGATGTCTTCTCTCAAGGACTTCAGTGACGTAGTCAGAGACTTGGGCCAGTTCTATTGGCGCATCCCTGCCTGTCATGACAACTTCAAGTTTCTTCGGTTTTTCGCGAATTAGTCTCACAACGTCGTCTAGTTTGACCAGGTCTAGGTTTATTGCATGCGTAATTTCATCAAGGATTACTAGATCGTAACTCGGATCTTTGACTACCTTTCGAGCGTTTTCAAATGCCTTCTGAGCTTCCTCTACGTCCCTCCTTGTTGGCTTTCCTCGAATCAGATGCCTTCGGCCGAAAGCGTTTATTTCCAAGTTAGGAAGTCTCTTGACCGCAGATCTCTCACCATAACGGTATCTTCCTTTGAGGAACATTATCATGCAGACTTTCATTCCGTGCCCTGAGGCCCTCAGAGCCAAACCCAGAGCTGCGGTTGTCTTTCCTTTGCCGTCTCCTGTGTACAGATGAATCAGTCCTACTCTGCGTTTGGATTCGATCATCTTATCCACATCCTTAGGCATCTTCGTTCTCAGTCGCAAGCTAGATCGAGTTTGCCTTGAATGAGATTGGCAGCGGCTGAGCCAAGGTAATCTGTAAAGCCACGGAACGGCTCTGTTTCCTTAAAGATGTTGATCATTTGCAGAGCAGTTTGTGCTGAAAAGTCTTCAAGGAAGTATTTTCCCACTTCGACGAACTTGGTCGAAACATAGTATGCCTTGCCTGGTTCAGCTTGGAACATCTTTACGTCAAGTCCTTTTTCACTGGCTAGTCCAAGCATGAGTTCATCTGTACTCGCTATTCCCAATATTCGAGGGGTCTTCTGCTCATCTCTCTCGCATCCTAAGACCTGGAGGATCTCTGATACAGGTTCCTCAAGATCGCTTTCGCGAGGAACCATTGTCTCAATGTAGTCTGTATGGGAGCCATTGCCGACCAGCAGAACTGTCTTCTCCTTTAGCTTAACGACTTTGATGCAGTTGTAGAAAAGGCTCGGAGGGTAGGTCCTTCCCATGTTACCTCTTGGAATCACCATTGCAGTTGTTCCTTCTATATCGATCATTCTGTCAGGATAAGATTGGCTTGATAGTAGATAGGCCACCAGGGGCGTTCCATTCTTGGTTACGCCTACAAGACAAAGTCTTCCTGCATACAAAGTCAGTTGCCCTCGACAGAGGTTTTGTCAGAAACTCCTGTAGCATAAGCCAAAAAGTCTTAATAAGTCTAGGAGATGCTCACGAATAGGGCGGGCCGGTAGCTCAGCTTGGTTAGGTTGCTTTGTGCAACATCGAGGAGCACACGGCTGATAGGCTCGTGCGATGGCGAAGAAACCGTGGGGTCATGGGTTCAAATCCCACCCGGCCCACCATGTCTCCAGAGAATTCTTGGTAGATCCTTTTAGCTGTCTAACTGAGCGCAGGTCTTCACTATATCCATCCGGTAGATCAGAGCGCGGCCTGTCTTTGTTATTCTTGACACTGCGTTTCAGCTTGTTTTCTGGAATAATGATTTCCATGCCTTATCTTATGCTCATCAGTACTGTCAAGTTTGGTTTGTGTGCCTTTTTCGGAAGACTGTGACTAATGCAATCGCTATCAAGATGGGTGAGATTACGACAATGTAGGTGATGGAATAGTCGTCTCGCCATTTTGCAGCCACGGTCTTTGGCGAGTCCATAAGAACAAATGCCCGATTGTTTGTTGAGGATACTTCACCGGACCATCCATCAAAGATCTTCATCCCACCAAGAGCACCTATGAAGCCTGGAAGCGCGGATTCTCTGTCTACACGGATTTCTGCAGTAGTGCCTTCCTTGTACCAGCCGCTGCCAGAAGGTTGGCCGCGCTCGGAAATTAGTTGAAGATAATATTCTCTGTGATACTCGGTTTTAACATCTAACGGAGAGTTAAGCGCTACCGTAGTACTTGGGTCTTTGACCGTAGAACCCAAGACAGTCCACGAGTCAAACACCTCTCTGGCACCTTGAGATACCTCAATCGCTTGCGGAGCTGACAATGATACAGATGACCCTTTGGTGTACCAGCCTGATTTCTTAGCAGCGTCTCCATGAATTGTCGATACGGATAGATGGTACTGAGTCGCATACTGAAAACTGTGAGCTGCCTTGATATTCTCTGACGAGGAATAGCTTAACTCGTCAATATGCCATATGTTTGCTTGGCAATAGAACCTTTCACCATCTGAGACTTCTACGTACTGTTCAGTAGAAATGACATGCCTCACTTCGTCGTCAACTTCTAACCGTAAGGTTCCTCCCCCAGGTATCGACCCAACTAGTGAATCATCCACTCGAAGATTCACTGTGTAATAAGATGGGAGCCCATCGATACTAATCATAACCTGCATTGGCGAATATGCGGGCCTAACAATGGGTTCCAGATAAAAGTTGATAGTTGTGTCTGACCCGTCCCATACTACGACTGTTTTCGATTGGGAGTAATCAAGTGTAACTGTTGAGAGCGTGACGGTCACGTCATATGTTCCGGCTGGAAGATAAGCTAGGTAGTAGCCATTTGAGTCTGTCCTTATGGTAGTAGCAAAGAATTCGCTTTCGGCAATAATGTTTGCGAAGCCTACTGGAACATAATTTCCCAAGTAGTCTCTCGCGTAGATCTGACCTCTAATCGCTCCACCCTGACCCTCAGTCAAGGCGGTGTTGAATGTTGAGATGAGAATGAATAAGAGAAATGTAACAACGTCTATCCTAGGGTCGCGCAATTTTTTTCCGTCTAGAGTATCTCTCAGCTTCCTAATATCAATCATCTTGGATGGCGTTGCCGTCGTCAAGGTTCCTCTCGGCGATCATAAGAACATAGAGCCGTGTTTCTAGAGGAGCCTAGCACCTTCGAAATCGATCTGCGAAGAGAACAACCTTCCCCTAGGAATACAATCTCTGAACTTCTCAAGGATTTCCTCCACGAGATCTTTCTCAACTACTGCATGGAAAGCGTCACCTAGCATATTCTGGGTTGCTCCCACTGCGCCTGATCTTTTTGCAGTTCTGATATTATCAGCAGTTCTTTCTGTCATAAAACCAATCTTTAGGGCGAACTCTTCAGACTGATTCAAGAAGTTCTTTAGATCTGGCCTTGAGAGAATTGATCTCATGGTTCTTCTTCCTTCTCTGGCAATTCTTTGGGAAATGGTCTTGGAATTCAGGATTCGAGGTTTGGATATTGGGCCGTAGCATCCTGATATTACTCTGTATGATGGTTTGATGGGTATGCGATCAATCCTGCACACGCCAGGAGGTCCACCCTCCCTTTGGATAATGCACCCGTGTTCAATCCTTAATTCTAGTCTCTTGTTTGTCCGTTCCAACAATAGTCTGGCAACAGCTTCAGTTGCCGAGGCAGCACGGGTGAGCCGCCCATTTATGAAGACGTGTATCTTGTTCTTCTTTGAGTGCTGGGCCTGCACGCAAGTCATTGTTCCTTTTCTTGTGGTGAAGCCTCCTCCACGTGCCGCCATCAGAGTATCAGAAGAGAATGGCCTTGTTCTTTTCAGGGTATAAGGCTCGAAGAAGCTTGTGATTCCTCCGGGACTGAACGCTGCAACAGGGTCCATTACGTTCACGTTTGGATGTTAGTGGAAATTGTAGGGTGCTTTATCAGTCTTGGGACTGTTTGCAGGATTAATCCCCCTTTCTATTCTCCCAAAGCGTTTTATTTATGGTCTACATAGATTCAAGCCGTCAGGGAAAAGATAGCTTATGGTTGCGATTTCCCTAGGGGCCAAAATAGGCCTGATGATCGCAGGAGTCATCATCCTCGTCACAGGTATGTTGGTCTTCATATTGACCTTCACGTGGTGGGGGAGATGGGTAGATAGTATACTCTTTCTCCTACTTTTCGTTCCATTCGGCCTGCTTTTCATGTTCACCGCGCTGATATTCGGTACGAAACCCAGCATGCCAAGATCTCCAGGCTATCCCTCGCCTTACCAGCAATATCCAGGCCAGTATCAAGCTGGGGGCCAGTACCCTCCACCACCACAAGATTTTGAGGGACAACAAAAGTATTATCGACAAATGTATGATCAAGCCTATCAGTCTGGTTACCAGCAGGGCTACTGGCTCGGTCTGCAGAAAGCCACGGAGCAGATGTACAAGAATTATCGACAACCATATCAGCAATATGCGCAGCCATACTATCAATACCGCGTGTAGGCATGAACAGAGAGCCTTCAGCACATATCGTGCATGATACCGACCAAGTCATCTCTTATTCTTGATGTGTTCAGCACTGAAGATGTAATCCATCAACCTACTTACTATGAGATCTGCGGCTAGTTCGACCTTGGCGAACGTATTACACCCCTCCATTTCAGTTAGGGCCAAAGATGTCTCAATCAGTCTCTTTCTGAGACTCTCTGGAAGGTATTCAAGATCTTTCTTAAAGTTCTCCCCCTCAGTGTCTCTGCGTCCTTGGTAGCTTGAGGCCGCAGCAAAGCAAGCAAGGTCCTTGAATCTACTGACAAGACAGAGCAATTCTTTCTTAGGATCGGACTTGGATAGATTCCAGGCATCAAGGTCCTCTTTGCTAGTTTTGGAAAATTGGAGCGAATAGGCAATCTGGTCTTCAGTGAATTCGTGATCCAGAAGGAATTTCGTGGCCTCATAGTCCTTGACTCCTATCGAAATTAGGTATAGTGTGTTGACGGCGACGGTTCTGGGAAGGCCGTATTCCTGGGTTGCCTCGGCTAGGGACCTTGGAACCGCGAAGATGTAGTACTCTGGCGATCCGTGCAGGACTGAATGTGCAACCTCATGTCTCAGAACCGCCTTCCTTAGAAGAGCATTGAACTCTCGTAGTCTCTCATAGCATATCATTATTCTCGGTATCCCGGTCCACGCCTCATGTGTTGCCACAAACTCCTCATCCAGACCTGATGATTGAATGCCAAAAGCATTCTGTTCTTGGGATGCGTGCGCAGCCATCCTCGAGGAATCCTCAAAGACAATTACGTTGACTATCTCGAGTTCATGTGGACCCAGTCTTAGATAGCAATCTTCCATGGTGGTTTTGATCTCTTCTATTGATTCGTCTGGGATTCTTCCGAATCTCTGAAGAATGATCTCCAAATGTCCACCTTCAGCGTCCAGATTTCATTTGCTCTGTAGGGCCTGCTGCTTCATATTCCCGCGGGTTCGGTTCGACTGGAGGACAGATCTGCAGGGAACGTTTTTAAATTGGGTTCTCCAAGAGTTACAGATAACGAATCTGAGGTATATGGTTTGGGTGGCCACCAAATTCCCTACTAGTTCCAAGAGGAACTATTCGAAAGAGACTTCAAAGACTCCGCGTCCTGAAGCAAATGCAAAATCTGCCCCCATTCTCGAAGGAATGCCTGCAAAGACGCCGGTTCAACATGTCGTGCTTTATGATACAACTCTCAGAGACGGAAATCAGGGAGTTGGAATCAACTTCTCTGTGGAGGACAAACTCAAGATCGCGAGGCGTCTCTCAGATTTCGGAATAGAGATTATTGAAGGGGGTTGGCCCAGCGCAGCTAATCCTTCAGAGGCTGAGTTTTTCAAACGTGTGGGGCATGAGCGCCTAGGTGCGGCTATATCTGCTATTGGAGCCACTAGGAAGCCAAATTCAAGACCCAACAGGGATCGGAATCTTGAAGCCCTATTATCGATTGAGGCTGAATACGTAACGCTCGTGGGCAAGTCTTGGAGGTTTCACGTTGACAAAATCCTGGACACTACTGCTCAAGAGAACCTGCGCATGATAATCGACTCTATAGAATACCTTAGAAACCATGGCCGAAAGGTGATCTTTGATGCAGAGCACTTCTTTGACGGTTTCAAGGATGATCCTGAATTTGCCTTTCAGACTGTTGAGGTTGCCCATAATAGCGGCGCGACTACAATCGTCTTGTGTGATACAAGGGGGAGTTCCACTCCAAATGAAGTCTACGAGATAACCAGTTATGTTTCGAAGAATCTGGGCGGGCCTGTCGGAATTCACGCCCACAATGACAGGGGGCTCGCCACAGCGATTTCTCTCTCTGCAATAATGGCCGGCGCAAGACATTTCCAAGGCACAGTGAACGGGATTGGCGAGAGATGTGGAAACGCAAACCTCATAGAATTCATTGCGAACCTGGAGTTGAGTCTCGGATGCAAGATTGGCGTTGATCTCAAAAAGCTTACCCAGCTCTCGGACTATGTCTATGAGATCGCCAACCTTAGCCCTGACAACTATATGCCTTTCGTGGGCAGATACGCATTTGCTCATAAGGCAGGGATACACGGCCACGCAGTCCTAAGGTACTCGAAAGCCTACGAGAGTATCGATCCAAGTCTTGTAGGAAATAGTCGAATGATAACAGTCTCAAGCCAAGCTGGACTGGCAAACATAATATCAAAAGCTCAAGAGCTCGGTTTCAAACTGGACAGGGCTCATCCCAAAGCCAGAAACCTTCTTCTTAAGATCAAAGAGCTGGAAGCGGCAGGCTACAACCTTGAAAACGCTAACGCAACCCTAACTCTCTTCTATGCTCGTAATCTCGGAGTCAACCTTCACTATTTCGACCTGGTAAATTGGCGGGCTTTCGTCACAGGTGAGGATGGCAGCGTCAGAGCAGAAGGTACTGTCAAGCTGATGGTCGACGGAGAGACAATAATCACCGCGGGAGAAGGAAACGGCCCAGTCAACGCGTTCGATACTGCACTGAGAAAAGCTCTTCAAGTCTACTATCCAGAATTGAGCAAAGTCAGGTTGATTGGGTATCGCGTAAGGGAGATAGATGTTGAGCAAGGAACCGCGGCTTCTGTCAGAGTCTTCATAGAATTTGAGGCTGAAGATGTGAACTGGTCAACAGTAGGAGTCTCATCTAATGTTCTCAAGGCGAGTGAAGAAGCGCTAGTTGATGGCTACATATACTACCTCTACAGAAGCGGAAAAGGAAGAAGCAAAGACCAGACAAGAGATCACAGTAAAGAGTACATGTAGAGCTGACTATGCAGAGTCCACCGAATCAAGAGACTTATATATCAAAGGATGACAAGTAAGGTTTGACCGCATACTGATTGCGGATCCGTGAATCAATGGCGGCGTCAACCCGACGGTAAGGGCTCGACAGCCCATGAATGAAAGGTTGACCTCCAATCGCGGGTAAAATGATGAGGACCAAAACAAACCTAGAATATGCCTCTAGGAACGCTTCGGTCCAATACTGGTTCACAGTCTATCCTGCCAATCCTTAACCCTAACAAGGGTAAAGTAGACTGTATTCCAAAAAGTCCCAACTTGATGGGAGATATTCAAATCCGCTTGATCCTGGCGGACCCAACTGCTATCGGGGTGAGACTAAGCCATGCGAGTTGTGCGTTTCTTGGCCACGTTAGGGACGCAGCGTACGGCTCAGTAACATGTGGCTAATCTGCCCTCGGGACAGACATAACCCCGGGAAACTGGGGCTAATATCTGATAGATGAGGAAGCCTGGAATGGCTCTTCGTCCAAAAGACATTGAGGACATGCCTCTCAGTTTTGCCCGAGGATGAGGCCGCACCCGATCAGGTTGTTGGTGAGGTAAAGGCTCACCAAGCCTATAACCGGTACGGGCCGTGAAAGCGGGAGCCCGGAGATGGGCACTGAGATAAGGGCCCAGGTCCTACGGGGCGCAGCAGGCGCGAAACCTCCGCAATGCGCGAAAGCGTGACGGGGTCACCCCGAGTGCCATCCGCTGAGGGTGGCTTTTGCTTGGTGTAATCAGCCGAGTGAATAAGGGGAGGGCAAGTCTGGTGTCAGCCGCCGCGGTAATACCAGCTCCCCGAGTGGTTGGGATGATTATTGGGTCTAAAGCGTCCGTAGCCTGCCGGAGGTGTTCCCCGTTAAATCCAACGATCCA
>JAPKYM010000216.1 GCA_026394315.1 Candidatus Bathyarchaeota archaeon
TCTACCGATGCCTCTTTCTCTCAGCGAGGTGTCTCTTGCCGCTGCTGTTCCGATTCTATGTCGATATCCTAGGGCTTCTATGATATCATGTGTAATATTAGCGCCAGTCGAAATTACTGCACTCAGGTAACCATCTAGGATGAGATCACGGATTATCCTTCTAAGACCGCCGGGCACCATTGGGCCGGCTAATGCGAGAAAGCAAGTATATTTCTTGCCGAAGATCTCCTCAGCTATCTCAGTGGCTCGGGCAAATCTGCCAGCACCCAAGACACCCGCCTTATTCATCTCTTTCGCAATTTCTGTAAGTTTCATCCCATGCCATATCTTCATCTGGCCGACATAACGCGTCTCTCTTCGAGAAGTCGCAACCATCTGGATGCTGCCGGCTTGAGTGTTACTTTGTTCTCATTATTTTGATTCCAATGGACATCTTCCAATACTCAACCTTGACTCCCGAGTTGAGTTTGGAACTGAGTTCAGACTCTTTAGGCATAGGCGTCTCAAAGGTCTCGTAGCTTTCGAGATCCATCATTTGAACCATATCGCCCATCACGGAGATTACTTGACCGCTTCGTTTCTCTATCACGGGAACTTCAATCTTGGCATCCACGGGACTGATGACATTCTTCTTCTGTTCCGTAAAGAGTCCTATTGCGACAATTCTAGCTTTGGCTGCGCCGTGCTTACCCGGCTTGCTCTTCTCGTACTCTACAATTCGGCATGGCTCGTCATCTATGAGGATGTATTGGCCAACCTTTATGCTCCCTACGTCTACAGGTTTGCTCATCGAGATCTTCCTCACGATTGTGGCTTTTCTACGCTCGCACAGGCTAAAAGACTTACCGATGACATAACATCTTAAGGTTAGGGGCGTAACTATAACTTCTAGCTCTTCCAAGACGTGCAGGTGTAGACTTTGTTCAAAACTGTTGGGATCGTCCCTCGTCTCGACAATGCGGATGCTTTAGGATTAGCTATGAGTCTTTCTCGCTATCTGAGTTCTAAAAGAATCAGTGTTCTTCCTGAGATTGAATATGCAAGATTGAAGGATCTCGAGGGAGGCGTGTCGCTTTCTGAGATGAACGCTGACCTCATCGTTACCGTTGGCGGTGACGGAACCGTCCTCAAGACAAGTATGAGTATCCCGAGACCTGAAACTCCCATCCTGGCCATTAATATGGGCAGACGAGGATACTTGACAGAGGCCGAACCCGAGAATGCCCTTAAGGCTTTGGGAGAGTGCTTACTGAGCAACCATAGACTCGAGGAACACTCAAAGATCTCAGTATACTTCGAAGACAAGTTCTTGACTGATGGTCTCAATGAAGTGCTCATAACTCCCGCAGCAACATGGAAGATGCTGCACTTTGAGCTGAAGCGGGACGACCGGAAGCTCGTTGAGCAGAGAGCGGACGGTTTGATAATTGCTACACCAACAGGTTCAACTGCCCACGCACTATCCGCGGGCGGACCAGTTCTCGAGAATTCTCTTGACGCTTTGGTTGCTGTATTCATATGTCCGTCAGACTACGTTCGTTCACTCGTATTCTCTTTCACAGATGATCTGCACATAAAACTCAAGGATCCTAAGGTGAAGGCTGTTGCCACTGTTGATGGTCGCTACAACAAACAGTTACCTCCCCAAGGTTCTCTGACTATAAGGAAGTCCAAGAACAATGCCGTCTTCGTTAGATTGAATTCCTCCTTCTCAATTCGAGGCTTGAAACGTTCCTCAAAAGTGGAACGGGAGAAGGGATGAACGTCTACATACTCGACACTTCAGCCTTGGTAATGGGTGTCAACCCCTCAGCGATCAAGGGGGAGACGTATTCAGTTCCTGAAGTCGAGTTAGAGTTGCCACCAAGGAGTTTGGCAGCGCTGCGTTTTGCCACCTCTAGGGACAACAACGTGTTGCTAGTCAAGGCACCGCAACCGTCTTCATGTGAAGCTGTGTGGAGGGCCTCCCTGAAACTTGGGGAAGGCCCCGCTCTCTCGAAAGCGGACCTACAGATACTTGCCTTGGGTCTCGATCTGAGATTGACTGGGTTAAACCCAGTGATTGTCAGTGATGATTACGCTGTTCAGAATGTCGCGGGGCATCTTGGCATAAGTTACACTTTCCTCGCGGCGTTCGGGATAACCTATGAATTCAATTGGTCATTGTACTGTCCAGCGTGCTTCAGGAGATATCATCATAGCTATCTTGACCGCAAGTGCGAGGTGTGCGGAACCGAACTCAAGAGAAGGGTGCTGAAGAAGTATAGAAAAGTGGGCGGCCTGGATCAGGTAGCGTGAATCTTGACTAGTCAACCGATCTCGCAATTGAGCGGTTCCCTGCAATCCACTTGTAAGGTATCTTTGATCTCGCTGCTATGCTAGCTCGCGCTGAGTCTACGTCTTCAATGTGTGAGTGCAGCCTGTACTGAGCTTGAGGAAAAGCCTTTTCTTAAAGAAATGCTGATTCTACATTCAGGAAGTAGCACTATTGAACTCATCCTCCTACAGCATAGTCGTTCCCATGCTGCGTGAACCGAGGATCCTGGCCTAGTTCTTAGAGTGCTTAGTAAATTCAAGCTGCGGGAGGCGAAGGCATGTCAATTCCTACGAAACAATACGGAGAGAGAAGGCTGGAACACAGAGATCCCGAGTATGAAGCCACCGTCAAGAGAACATATGAGGAGTATGCCTATGTGCTTGATTTTCTGCCAACAGGAATATCTTCACATGACCGACATAGACATTTTGCTGCCCCAACTGTTCAAGTAGTTGGGGAAGAGTATTTCACACTACTCGAGTTGGAGCTCAAGCCCGGCACTGACGTAGCTCTCCACGAGATATTATACGTTGGAAGAGATAAGCGGGACAAAGTCGAAAGGATCATCGGAAGAATAAGCTACGATGAATTGACAGCCACAGCAAAGGTCGAGCTTCCCTCTATGCTTGAGGAGCTAGTTGAAAAACGCGAGACTCACTTTGTAGATTTTTTCAACAGAGCACAGCCGATAACCCCAAGAATGCATGCTCTCGAACTCCTACCTGGGATAGGCAAGAAATCCATGTGGCATATAATAGATACCAGAGAGAAGAAGCCTTTTGCAAGTTTCAATGACGTTCACCTGAGAGCTGGAATAACTTTCCCTGCAAAGTATATTGCAAAAAGGATTACTGAAGAACTGACCGGCGAGTCGAAATACCGACTATTCGTAAGGGGAACTTGATGTGTGGAAGAACCTTTCCGTCCTATTACACTGACCGAGTTTCTGCAGGCGAAGGCAAGAAAGGTCATTGCGATAGAGAAAGATCCTAAGTTGGTCGAACTACTTTACAGAAGATTTGCGAACAATCCCAAGGTCGAGATTATTCATGGCGATATACTAAAGACAGATCTCCCATACTGTGACAAAGTCGTGGCAACCCCGCCATACAATATTTCCTCCAAACTACTTTTCGTGCTTCTGAAGGGAAACTTCAGGGTAATTGTCTTGACACTCCAAAAGGAATTCGCTGAGAGGCTGATTGCCAAACCTGGAACTAGCAACTACGGCAGACTAACAGTCATGATTAACCACAGCGCATACCCAGAGATCTTGGACCATATCTCAAGAGAAGCCTTCAGACCAAAACCCAAGGTCGACTCAGCAATAGTGAGAATTACACTTCACTATCTGAAGAAAAGGCTTGATGAAGTTGTATTCACAGACCTAGTTAGAGGATTGTTCACTCAAAGAAGAAGAAACCTACGCAGCTCACTAAGACACTATTTTGATCAGAGAGGTCGGTCTTTACCTAAAGAACTCACTGATTCAGAAATTCCTGAAAAAAGAGTCTATCAAGTCTCTTTAGAAGAATTTGAGATTCTGGCGCAGAGGCTAACTCCCATGTTAGCACCTCAATAGAAGGACCATACCAAGATTTCAGTGAAGACTATTGAAGATCCGTGTAGTCCTCGTAGAACCAGAGCATGACGGAAACATAGGACTTATCGCACGTTCCATGAAGAACTTTGGATATGAAGACCTTTGGATTGTAAAACCTAGAGCCGAATTGGGCATCGGGGCAACAATGCTGGCCAGTCATGCGCAAGACCTACTGGCCAAGGCAAGAGTAGTCTCAGATCTCGATGAAGCACTAAAGAGCTGCGACTATGCTGTCGCAACCACAGCGATCGTCGGTAAGAGTCCTTCAAATCTGATTAGGAAATCTATTACCCTTAGAGAATTTGCTGAGAAAGCTGCAGAAGCAAGAGGCAAACTTGCCATACTCTTCGGCAGAGAGAGCAAAGGCCTAACTAACATGGAGATATCAAGATGCGAACTAGTGGTAAACATACCGACAGATATCAGATATAGAACTCTCAATGTTGCAGCAGCTGTAGCCATTACACTCTACGAACTCCGCACCACTAGGAAAAAATTGACTGGCCAGTTTGATATGGCTGATCAAGAAGCAAGAGAGAGATTACTGGAGATGTTCGAGGAACTCTCAAGAAGCGTTAATCTTCCTAGACATAGAATTCCACTCATCAGACGGGCCCTAAGCAATGTGATCTCACGCAGCCTAATTTCGCGGCGGGAAGCAAGCCTTATCGCAGGCGTTATCAGGAAAGCCAGAGACAGGAGCAGACTTCTGGAGCAAGCCGGTGGAGGACCATGAGACCCATTAGTGACGGCTTCTCGTGGATGTTTAAATAAGAGCGGAAAGACATTCATGCAAAGCGGCGAGCAAAAATGAAGGCAAGAAACTACAGATCATCAAGAGGCCAAGCATACACAAGGCATAAGTACATTCATGGTTCGCCAACGGTTAAGGTATCGAAATTTGTAATGGGCAGTTCAGGGAACTATGAATACAAGGCTACACTGATTTCCCAAGGCCATTTGCAGATACGCCACAACGCTATAGAGGCTGCTAGAATCGCTGCCAACAAAGTTCTAACCGACCAACTCGGAGAGACAGGTTACCTTTTGCATATCAGGATATTCCCTCATATCATCCTTCGAGAGAACAAAATGATAGCTACTGCTGGCGCAGACAGGCTGCAAGAGGGCATGCGCCGAGCCTTTGGAAAGCCCACCAGTAGAGCTGCAAGAGTAAGACAAGGTCAAGAAGTGATGGATGTCTACGTGAACGAGAGCGCTCTGAAGATTGCTCAAAATGCGCTGGCTGAGTCTGCAAAGAAGCTGCCTATGCCATGCAAGATTGCCGTTGAGAGAATTGCTGCGACCCAGGAAGTAGCTGCTTAGACAGATTCATGAGTATTCTCAACCTCGCACGCCCATCAAGCAGAGAGTGTGGACCGAGATTAAGTGTCAGTCTTTGACCTCCTACGACCTTGACGTCGACATCTTGATTAGCGAAATAATGAAACGTAAAGCACGACGAATACTAATTCAGCTTCCTGACGGACTGAAAACTCAAGCAATTGAACTCTCAAAGACTATTGAAGGAAAGACATCATCAGAGGTCTTTTTGTCTTCTGGAGCATGCTACGGAGGATGCGATGTAGCAGTTGATCAGGCAAGGCTATTGCACGCTGACTTGATAGTCCACTACGGCCACTCAAGGTTCGTAGCCATCAATGATCCTCAAATAGTATTCCTAGACGCGAAAGCTAAGCTTGATTTGATCCCTATCCTCAAGAAAGCAGAGAATGAACTGTCAAATTGGACGAAGATTGGTCTATCAACAACGATTCAACATCTGAATGAGCTTGAGATCGTCAAAGAATACCTCAGCACCCTAGGAAAGAAGGTAACCATCACACCCAAAACTGAAAGCATTACGCATAGCGGACAGATAATTGGATGCGACTATACCCCATTGAAGGCGATAGATGGAGAAATCGAGGTCTTCCTCATCATCGGAAGCAAGTTTCACGGTCTAGGCGCCTCGATTGCCACCAAGAAACCTGTGATCCTGGCAGACCCATACGCAAACGAAGTAGTCAACATGGCCAGAATGAAAAACATCACCGTCTTGCAGCGATACGCTGCAATCGATAAAGCCCGCCATGCTCAGAAATTTGCAGTAATACTGGGAACCAAACCCGGTCAATATGACCTCAAAGAAGCCACAAGACTCAAGAAAATGCTGACTGCCAAAGGCAAGACCGCATCAATAATAGTGGCAGATGAGATCCGGCCAGATTCCCTGGAGAACTTTACGGATGTTCAGGCCTTCATCAATACAGCCTGTCCTAGGATCGCAGTTGATGATGCTGAAAGGCTCACAAAACCCATTTTGCTACCCAGAGAGGCCCTAGTGGCCATCGGCGAATTGACGTGGGAGAACATACTCGACCAAGGCTTGCTCTAGGAACATAAAGAGTCGAAGATAAGGAAACTATCCAATGATCCGGAGAAAGGAACTGGAGATTGCTCTTGATAGACTAGCCCCCCACTCCCAACCTAAGGTCTGGCTGGAACAGTACACAATACCTTCGCAGACTGCCGCTGAGATGCTTCTCATAGCTTCGACTAACAAAGACATTCCTAACAAGACCGTCGTAGATCTTGGATGTGGCACGGGTAGACTGGCAATTGGATCACATATCCTAGGAGCTAAAGAAGTCACTGCCGTAGACATAGATCCAACATCCATCCAGACTGCAAAGGAAAATGCTCGAAGCCTCGGGAAAGAGAGAAGCATACAATGGATCAATTCTGACATAGACATAATCGAAGGATCCTTCGACACCGTAGTGATGAACCCTCCCTTCGGAACCAGAAATAGACACGCCGACAGGAGATTCCTTCTGAAGGCTCTATCTATAGCCAACATGATTTATTCTCTACACAAACGGACGACAAGGCCCTACTTACTGAAGCTCATGAAAGACAACTCAGGCAACTTAGAGGCTCTCTACGAAATGCAACTTCAGATACCGCGAACATATGATTTTCACAGCAAGAAGAGATATAATGTTGAGGTTGACCTGCACGTCCTGAGATCTAAAACGTAGGCGGGCAAAAGGATTAGGTCCTCGCAAAAGCAAACAGGTTTATATGAAGACCTCAACGAGATGTCAGGACAGAACGTACCTAGCTAGGAGTATGGCTAAACCATTTATGCCTGAAAAGAATCCTGGACGCGAGAAATTCGTGGTTCCAGGCTCGAAGCTTGGAGTCATTGAAGAATTCACAGCTGGAAAAGGAACATACGAGACAGATGGCGCTATCTATTCGCACCATGTCGGACTTGCCACAACTGATACTTCAAAGAAAGCGGTTTCCGTAGTTCCCAAGAATGACCCGATTCTCCCAGCGGAAGGACAGAATATCATAGGTCAGGTTACGCATGCGATGGAGAAGATCGCAGTGATAGACATAGTCAAGATTGGTAACAAATTGTCCCCGACACCGTTTACTGGAGTACTTCACATATCAGCTTCAAGCCCAAGATATGAAAAGAGCATGAGTGAGGTTTGCCGGACACTCGATATAGTTAGAGCCAAAGTTGCAAGTACAACCGACGGTATCATCAGACTCATGACTGTAGGAGACAACCTAGGAGTCCTCAAAGCCTATTGTTCAAACTGCGGCTACCCACTCGCCTTGAGAAGAAGACTCTTGAAATGTGATAGATGCAATAATACTGAAAAGAGGAAACTTGCTGACGATTACAACTCCTAAGGGTGGAGATGCCTTTGAATATAAAGACGCTTAAGAAGACTCGAGATGAGTTAAGGATAGAGATAGAGGGAGAAGGGCATACCTTCTGTAACCTCCTCCAAAGCACCTTGATGGAGGACAAAAACGCCGAGGTTGCTGGCTATGACGTTCCGCATCCGTTGACCTTGAAAGGCATAATCTATCTCAAGGTCAAGAAAGAAACCGACCCCTATAAGACACTTGAAAAAGCATTGAACAAGATTACCGAGAGAACTGATGAGTTCCTATTGAAGTTCAAGGAAGCTACAGGAAGTCCGTAATGGCCAAAGGCGAACTGAGGAAGATCCTCACAGATAAAGGCCTTGCGAGGCTCGGTGATGCATATGTCAATTTCATATATTCTCTAGCACTTACCGAAATTGAAGGCGCGCCTACGGGCGTCAAGGTCAGTGACCGCATTCTCGCAGAGGCTGCCAAAGCCTCAGGACTAAAAGGAATACTGCCCAAAAGAACTGGTAGGGACGACGTCGCAAACGCGGTGGAGGCTCTGCTTGTCTACGCTTGGCGGCACAAATTGATGACCTCTGAAGAAGCAATTGATATCCTAAAGAGAAATCCAAATCCTCGAGAAAGCTTCACTCACATTATCGAGGTCACTGCCAAGAGAGTACAGTCACTCCACGGATTCCGAGAACTTGGTCAAATAACCAATATGGAAAGCCACACCCTCGAATAGAAGAATCCGTTTCTGTGAAGGGGGAATAGTGAGAACCCTGCGAATACACGTAGACAAAAGAGGCATCAGAGTCCTCGGGATCTCAGAGAGCTTCATCAAAAGTAAGAGTAAGAAGTCCTTTCTTGCAGGAGTTGTAATGCGTGCTGATCTCATAGTTGACGGATTCTCTTTTACGAGAACGACTGTCGGAGGCAGAGATGCCACAGAGTGCATAATCGAACTCTATCGCGGTCTCGACAGAGACGATATCAACTTCATATTCATCAACGGCTGCGTCATCAGCTGGTTCAACATCATAAGTCTGGGGAAGGTCTACACGGACACTTCTCTGCCTGTGGTATGTGTTACGTATGAGGAGTCCGAAGGACTGGAGAAGTATCTTACTGAGTATTTCGGGTCCGAAGCAGACGAGAGAATTGCCAAGTACAAGGAGAACGGCTCAAGAGAGAAGCTGAAACTACATACGGGAAAGACTGTCCTAACAAGATACTTAGGAATAGATAGGAATTCCACAGTAAGGATCCTCAATAAGTTCACCTTGCAAGGAGCCGTTCCAGAGCCGCTGAGGGTTGCGCGTTTGTTGGCAAGAGCTATGGTTCAACAGATGCCTGAGACGACTCTGTGAAAGCCCCTAATCAATGCACTTTGCGATTCTTCCTTTAGTAATGCTTAAATGTGGCTTGCCAAGTAATGGGTCGGACGGTTGCTCCAAAAGATGCAGTTTTGTCCAAACTGCGGAATGACTTTAGTTCCGACTAAGAAAGATAACAAGATAATTCTGGTTTGCCCTAAGTGTAACTACGAAACAAAAAGGGCTGCAAAAGAGATCTCAAAGATAAAACATGATAAAGAGAAGATAGTTGTAATCGGAAAAACCGAAGAGAAAGTGAGAACTCTTCCGAAGACTTCCGCAGTCTGTCCAAAGTGTGGACATTCTGAGGCTTTCTATTGGCTTGTCCAGACCCGAGGCGCTGATGAATCTTCCACCCAATTCTTCAGATGTACCCGTTGCTCGTCAACTTGGCGTGAGACTTCTTAGGTTGACCACAACTAAGAAAAGAGTCCCTTTGAGAGAGGGTAGTAGAGGTTTACTGTGGGATATGTATGTTTAAAGCAGTAGTTCAGGACGCTAGAATATGGAAGAATCTATTGACCGCGATTTCGACTCTTATTGAAGAGGCAGATTTCAATACAACGAGTGAAGGCCTCAAGCTAAGATCGATGGATCCGTCTCACGTGGCAATGGTGGACTTTGAGTGGCCTAAGGGTGCATTCGAGGAATACGTTTGCGACAAGCCGACGGACATACGAGTTAATCTCTCTACGATGCTCAAGCTTCTTAAAAGAGGCAAGAGCGATGAGAGTCTGGAGATGGCCTACGATGAGGAGAACAAGAAGGTCAATCTCACGCTCAAAGGAAAGATATTGAAGAAATTCACCATGCCTACACTGGAACCTGTAGAGGAAGAGGTTCCCACTCCCAAATTATCATTCAGTGCCAGAGTCAAGTTGATGTCTGAAACATTGAAAGAGATAGTTGAAGACAGCGAAACTGTAAGCGACAATATCAGATTTGAAGCAAACCCTGATAAGCTCCTTGTCAAGGCAAGTTCTGAGCTGAGCAATGTAAGCATGGAGCTCACAAAGACTGATGGTGCTTTACTAGAACTAGATGTGAAAGAGACCGCTGCTGCCACCTTCAATCTCAACTACCTAGGCGAGATGGTCAAGGCTGGGTCTGCAACATCAGAAGTCGTTGCTTTGGAATTCTCAACAAATATGCCTATAAGACTTGAATTTGAGATGGCCCAGCAAGGGCGACTCACATACTATATGGCACCCAGGATCGAGACAGAGTAAGACCAGTATATGAGTTCTGAAAGAGATAAGGCACGATATCCGTTCACATCTGAAGCAGCAGAATTCGTCAAGAGCCTCAACATAGGAGTAGACGACCTAACATCAGAACCCTACAATCTGATTCTGAAGAGAGCTGAACAAAGGATCCGGCAGGCACTCTTCAAACCTGATGAACTCTCACCTCAGGAACAAGACCCTAACATAGAGATCCCGTCCTTTCCAACAGCAATAATGCTTATGGCTTTTGTAGACAGTGAGAATACCAAGAGAAGATACGCTGTTGCTGAATCTAAGAGCTTCTCCAAGAAACTAAAGGATGAGGAGCCGGAAAAGGTTCTTGAGATAGCCAAGAGAACCTTCGGTTGGAGGATCAAACATCCTGATGATAAAACAGGAACAGTTGACTTCCTTCTCCACTTCAGAGAGTATCTGACCAACTCCAGAAATATGAACGAACTCAAATGGAAACTTACAAACCGCTACCTGAAAAGCGGCTATATTCAGCTTACCAAAGATGAAACAGCAAGACTGCTTGAGGAAGAGATCCAAAAAAAAATACTTGAGAAGACCAAGCATCCCAAAGTAGAACCCCCTAAAGCTCTACAAGAAATCCTCAGCGAAATAAATGGGCTGGCCTCAGTAAGAAGCACTTCCCAAGATCTAGTTCAGACTTTCAGCATAGAAGTTGCAGATATGCCACAGTGCATCAAGAGAATGCTTGATACTCTATCTTCTGGAGGAAGGCTATCACATATTGGAAGGTTCACTTTGACATCATTTCTGATAAATGCCGGTGCTACAGAAGAGGATGTGATGGACTTCTTCAAGACAGCATCTGACTTTGACGAAGGAAAGACCCGATATCAAGTGGAGCACATAAGTGGTGGAAGAGGGGGAAAGACCCGGTACACCCCACCTAAATGTGATACGCTCAGGACACACGGATTGTGCGTTGGCCCGGATGAGCTCTGCAAACGAGTCAAGCATCCCTTATCTTACTACAAGAGAAAAAGAATTCTGTCAAAGAGATCTGTAGCCAAACCAGCCCAAGCTCCCGAAATCTGAAGACCAATTCTGTAGATGGTCCCATGAGGCTCGCCACAGCCAAAGATTGCAACGTAGCGTGCGTAAGAGGCAGAACTTGCTTTCGCTAATTGGATATCTAAATAGGCTACACGAATGGAAGATTATAGACAACCATGAGTGAAGAGAACTTAGAACAGCGAACCCGAGCATTAGTCAGGGACAAATTCTCTGAGTACTATAGGACAAACAAGAGCACGATATTACCTCCGCCATATATGGAACGTAGAGAATTCGGTTTTCTTCTTACGGAAGGAGTTATGGTAAGGCACAAATCATTCAAACAGGTCGAGGGCTTAGTGAGCTTCATAGAGGCTACTGTTCCATCTGATGTATACCACTCTGCAGCCTACTACCTTGATCCTGAAGCTCCGATGGATAGCAAATGCTGGACCGGTTCTGATCTGATATTTGACATAGACGCTGACCACATAGATACCGAATGCAAAGAAAGACACGACAGATGGTCATGCCTAGAATGCAAGGCCACAGGTCACGGGAAGACACCTAAAACTTGCCCCAACTGCGGAAGACAGAAACTCAGTGAGGATACTTGGATGTGCTACGACTGCTTAGAAAGGGCAAAAGAGGAAGTCCTGAAATTAATTGACTTACTGAATTCGGATTTCGGAGTCAACCATGATCATATGAGAGTCAACTTTTCTGGACATCGTGGCTATCATCTTCATGTTGACACGGAAGACGTTAAGAGCCTAGGTTCAGAAGAGAGAAAGGCGATAGCGGATTACGTGACCGGAACAGGTCTTGATGGAGACCTCTTGGGCCTCTATGATCTGGATGGTAGGATCAAAATTGAAGATGGCCCGAAAATAACCGACCCTAGTTGGAGAGGAAGAGTAGCAAGAAGAATCGATAAGATATTGTTCGAAGCAGATGTGGAAGAACTAAGGAGTATTGGATTAAAGAGCAAGATGATTGAGACCGTGAGGAAACGGCGAAAGGAAGTAGAATCTTCAAAAGACAGATCTCTTCTGGGCTTAATTGAAGGCTTTGGAGAACAGACCTGGAAGTTGATCATTCAGAGAGCAGTCTCTCTCGAATCTGTAGGAATAGATACTGTTGTAACAACAGACATTCACAGGCTGATAAGACTCCCAAGGACTCTAAACGGAAAGACAGGCCTGAGGGCAATGAAAGTTCAGATAGGCGAGCTGCGCAAATTCAATCCACTCGAACAAGCTACAGTCTTCGGAGGATATGAGACCGTCCATATCCAAGAAGCTCCTCAGTTCACGGTTGGCGGAGAACAATACGGCCCATTCAAAGATGTTGACGAAAACCTCCCCACTGCTGCCGCTATCTTCCTCCTTTGCAAAAGGAAAGCCTACCCGGTGGTCAAACCGATTGTATAATAGACTCTACAGGGCTTGGCGAAAGGAGAAGCTGGAATCCAAGGATCTTCAGCCTATGGAACCCAAATTCTTTGCCGAGATGAGCCAGTACGTCAAGAAGATGCGTGAAGAACTTCGAATGCTTGATGAGAAGACCCTCCGATACCGCATCTTGAGCATAGAGCTTGAGAAAGCCCAGACTTTGGTCTCCTCAATTATGCAAGCAAGACTCCAGAAACTGATCGACTTGATATTTTATGACGGAAATGCGCCTCAAGCCCATCTTACAAGTGAGGAGGTGGTGATCTTCAGGAATTTACTGGAGGTATTTGAGCAGTATAGACTACTAAGAAGGAGGGTGCTTGAGGGCAGGAGTACTGAACCTTCAGCTAAGGTGAGCCCCCAGTCTGGAAAGATCTTGGTTAGGTTTACGACCAAGATCCCATCCGTTGTCGGCGTGGATTTGCAGACATATGGACCCTTTGAGGCTGAAGATATTGCAGCGCTGCCAAGAGAGAATGCTGAGGCGCTCATACGCCAGAAAGCTGCTGCAAAGATAGAAGTAGACGACTAGCGTGGGCTGACAGAAGCCTGAACCCCGCATCACATGCATACGCATCATATACATTGTATAAACGAATAAATAGTGCGGTCAGACGTTGTACTATGCCTCCTACCTGGTGTACAAGATATGAAGATGATGAAGGAGCTCAATACATTCTGCCCAAAATGCAAACATCACACTCCACATGGCGTCTCAGTTTACAAGAAAGGTAGAGAAAGATCCTTGGCAGGCGGCGTTAGAAGACACGAACGCGAGAAGCACGGCTACGGAGGCCAAAAATGGCCTGAACTGAAACGGACGGCAAAGACTACAAAGAAGCAGGTTCTGAAAATGAGGTGCAAAACCTGTGGATACACCCTTCAGAAGAAGGGCATAAGATTGAGAAAGCTGGAGTTAGGAGCTTAAGAAGAATGGTCAAAAGAGGCCTCATACCAAAACCCGAGAGTAACTTCTTGAAAGTAAAATGTCCAAAATGCTCTAATGAACAGACTTTGTTCGAGAGATGCGCAACAATCGTAAAATGTAGCGTATGTGACGAGATCTTGGCTGAACCTTCTGGCGGAAGAGCTACGATTAAAGGTGAAGTCGTTCAGACATTCAGTTAGGAGGGAGCTGAGATCTCCTCCTTAGGATACCCAGAAGTTGGAGACGTCGTAATAGCCACGGTCACCAGACTCACAGACTACGGAATCTATGTCAAACTTGATGAGTATGGTGGAAGAGAGGCACTTGTTCACATATCGGAGATCTCAACAACTTGGGTTAGGAACATAAGAGATCACGCTAGGGAAGGACAGAAGCTAGTCCTTAAGGTCCTTAGAGTCAACCCTCAGAAAGGACAGATAGATCTCTCTTTGAGAAGAGTGACGGGTAGAGAGAAATCAGACAAACTCCTCGAATGGAAAAAAGGCAAGAAAGCAGAGTCAATCCTCAAAGCGGCAGCTGAAAAACTGACCACAGACCCCAAGAAAATTGAGGAAGTTAGAAACAAGATCCTTTCCAAATATCCTAATGTTTTTGATGCACT
>JAPKYM010000174.1 GCA_026394315.1 Candidatus Bathyarchaeota archaeon
AGGTCACTGACAATAAACCAGCTTAGAGATCTCACAAAACTGACTGAAGTAGCCTTTGAGGCCGACAAGGCCGGCGCAATAATACTCGGTGGTGGTCTGCCAAAGCACCACCTCATGATGGCTAACATGCTGAGAGGAGGACTCGACGCCGCAATCCAGATAACGATGGATAGGCCTGAGGCCGGTGGTCTCAGCGGCGCCCCACTTGAGGAGGCCATAAGCTGGGGAAAAATTCGCAATGAGAAAAAGATAGTCACACTGATAGGCGATGCTACTATAATGTTCCCCTTAATAGTCGCCACTGCACTGGATGCAATTAAGGACTGACAGCGCGCGCGTCTAAGGAGAGGTTAAAAGAGACAATTGAGCGCCCTTGAAGGCCTAGGCAAATCCCTCGGTGACGCTGTAAAGAGGCTCTTGCGACTACCAATCGTTGATGAAAAAGCGATAAAGGAGCTAGTTAAGGATCTCCAGAGAATCCTACTTGCAGCAGATGTCAATGTGAACCTAGTCCTTGAGATCTCAAAAAGAGTCGAGGAGAGATCGCTGAATGAGGTTCTTCCCCCTGGCATATCAAGACGGGATCACGTCATAAAAGTCCTCTACGAGGAGATCACACGGTTCTTAGGTGACAAGCCAGCGAAACTCACACTGGAACCGGCCAAGACAACCACCATAATGCTTGTCGGTATCCAGGGAAGTGGAAAGACAACCAGTACAGTGAAACTCGCCAGGTTCTACCAAAAACGCGGACTGAAAATAGCCATAATATGTGCAGATACATTCAGACCTGGGGCCTTCGAACAACTAAAGCAATTAGCCGACAGAGTCAATATAACAACATTTGGAGTGAAGGGTGAGACCAACCCGGAAAAGATAGCTCGACAAGGCCTAGAGGTCTTTCGCAAGGAAGACTTTGACGTGATAATAGTAGATACTGCAGGACGACACAAGAATGAGAAGGATCTCATGGAAGAAATGCGCAGACTCTCGGACGCCATAAAACCCGACGAGATTATGCTGGTCATAGATGGTACAATAGGTCAACAAGCATCAACCCAAGCTGCAGCCTTCAATCAGATTACTCCGATAGGCTCGATATACCTAACCAAGATCGATGGATCCGCTAAAGGGGGTGGGGCTCTCTCAGCCGTCGCAGCAACTGGATCGAAGATAAAATTCATCGGAACAGGAGAGAAGATCGAAGACATAGAGCAATTTGTGCCTGCAAACTTCGTCGGTAGACTAATGGGAATGGGAGACATTCAAGCCCTTGTTGATCGAGTCAAAGAAGCAGCGCTTAACCTCCCCAAAGGAAAGACCAAAGAGATACTGAGCGGCAGGTTTACGCTCAAAGATATGTACAACCAGATGGAAGCAATTAGAAAGATGGGACCCTTGAAGAAAATATGGAGTATGATTCCAGGAGGCTACAATCTCCCTGAGGATATGGCTGACGTTGCTGAGAAAAGGCTGGATTCTTGGAGGTTCATAATTCAATCCATGTGCAAGCAAGAGATAGAGAATCCAAAAATCATAGACTCCTCAAGAACTAGACGAATCGCAAGAGGCTCAGGGAGAAGCGAGAAGGAAGTCAAGGAACTCCTGAGCCAATATGCGACTATGAAGAGAATGCTCAAGTCCATGAAAAGGCAGCATTCCAAGCTGATGAGGAGGCTCCCATTCTCCGCTTAGATCAATCTTAAGAATTGTTTATAAGACGAATACATTAAGGGGTTGAAGTTATTCCCCCAGAACTGAATAGGAGATTGACTGCCAATGCCAAGAAAATCAAAAGGCTACCGTTTCCGTACCAGATCGCTCTTCAAGAAGAAGCCACGACAGAGAGGCAAGATAGGGTTGAGTAGGCTCCTTCAATCCTACAAGATCGGCGACCGCGTGGTCATAACTGTCGAACCCAGCATACATAAAGGTATGCCGCATAAGAGATTCCATGGGAGCGTGGGGGTTGTAAAGCAGCACCGAGGGAGGAGTTACATGGTAGCCGTAGCCGCCGGGGGAAAAGAGAAACAGGTAATTGCACGGCCTGAACATCTAAGACCGTTCAAGGGATGAACTCATGCCTAGGAAGATCCTTGAGTCTACTGAAGCGACTATAGCTGAAGCGAAAAGGATCCTTGAGCGGGCGGACGAGTCAGAGCTTGGGGAATTCCAACGTAGAGTGCTGGAGTATGACCAGAAGTTTGCGAAGCTGAAGGCTGACAAGGCACGAAAACTTACTTCAGATCTGGTATCTGGTTTTGGGATTGAGAGAAAAGAAGCTGTTCAGGTGGTCAACTGTATGCCCCAAACCATAGGGGAACTGAGATCTATACTGCCCTCTAAGGGTAGAATCCTAACGACGGAGCAACTTGAAGAAATGCTCAAAGCCATAGAGAAGTTTAGGGAAAAGGAATAGCCCGTTCGCGCGCAAGTTGTTTAAGTAGCTTTTCCAATTTTACATCAAGAAACGGAGATCGAGATTATGAACCTTCTGAAGCTCCGATTATCAATGATCGGGACACTAGTTTTGCTTATTGCTGTTTCTACACTCTTCTTCGCCGTGATCTTGAGTTTGCTGGGGTCTATCAGCATAATGTCCATGCTGTTCTTCGTTTTACTTTTCAATGTTGCCCAGTGGCTCTTCGCTCCGTACATAATTGGGGCGATGTACCGAGCAAAGGAGGTTTCAAAATCCGACCGTCCTGAGCTACATAGCATTGTCGAGCGCCTCAGTCAGAAGCTAGGCTTGAACATGCCAAAGGTCATGTTGGCAAGCATTCCGATTCCTAATGCGTTTGCCTACGGATCACCAATTGGCGGGAATCGAATCGCCGTGACTGCTGGTTTGCTGGACAGCCTTGAGACAGAAGAGGTTGAAGCCGTCTTAGGTCATGAGCTCGGTCACCTGAAGCACAGAGACGTCCAGATAATGATGTTCGCTTCGGTCCTGCCAGCAGTCTTCTACTACCTTGGCTACTCGATGATGATGTCCTCGTGGTATGGTGGTGGAAGACAGAGAGAGGAGGGCGGAGGTGCTTATGCAGACGCGACGAGTGCTTCAATAGTCGAAGATGGTCCGCGCAAGCTTTCAGAAGCCTTGGCCAAGATTGTCGCTTCCACAGGCAGGTTGAAACGATATCGTAGCGGGACAGGGAATCTCAATGCCTTCAAAGCACTCTTTATCGAAGATCCTGACAGTGCTGAGCGAGACCAGATGGCAATGGCCAACACCAGGATGTTCAAGACAGACCAGCAACTAGTTCAAGAGATAATCTCCAGAAGGATAAGTACAGCAGATAGGCTTATCGAGCTTCTGTCAACTCATCCGAACATTGTGAAACGTCTACAAGCGTTGCAGAGCCTATCGTAGAGCTTGGTTTCACAGGGATCCCAAGAGATTAGTGAATCGCGACTTTCCAGTATGTAGCGCGCACTAGGACTTTAGATACTCGATTATTGCTGAGATCTCATCTGCGCTGAGCTTGTTTCCGAATGGCGGCATACCTTTGTCTACATTTCCATTCTCAATTGCAGCTCTATTCACATTACTTGTAGTGAGCGCCTTGGCGCTTCCTCCAGCGCCTTTCGCACCGTGGCACGGCGAACAGTTGTCCTTGTAGAGCTTTGCACCGTCTGCACTTGCGCTCGTAGTTGTTGGTTTAGCCGGTTGGGTCGTCGTTAAAGGTGTTGAAGGTCATGAAGACATGTAGTAGGCACCTGCTGCAGCGATTATCACAACAACAGCAACCATGCCAATTACTGAGCGACTCCCCAAGTCGAAACCATCAACACAGATTCTAGCATATCGCTCTAAAAACCTTTTCCAGAAATATGAAGATAAGCCGTTGAACGGCCATCTAGGTGGAGTAATCCGAATGCGAAAGTGCTAATAGAAACTACTATACGCAGTGAAGTCTGACCCAAGTTGTTGAAGACAGTCGCGGAGTTAGGAGATATTTCAGATCCTGTCTTGGTGTAACAGATGTCTAGAAGATGGAACAAAATGTCCTCAAAAAGAGCTGCAGCAACAGCGGTTATGGTAGCTGCAGCAGTTGTGCTGTCGCCTCTTTCTTTCCCAGTAGGTCCAGCAAGAGTCTACCCTGCACAGCATATGATAAACGGTGTTGGAGGTGTACTGTTAGGCCCGTGGTATGCCATGCTTACAGCTGTGTTGTCCGCTATCATCCGAAACTCCTTAGGTACAGGGACATTATTTGCATTCCCAGGAGGAATCCCAGGAGCGCTTATTGTAGGCCTTGTACACCACTACCTCTGGAGGAAGGACTATGCGGTTCTCACTGAGCCCATCGGAACCGCAGTCGGGGCAGTCATCAGTGCCTTGTTAGTGGCACCAATTGCTCACCAGTACGGCTTTGCAAAGTCTGTGCTTCCTCTCGAAGGCTTTATGATATTTTTCCTTTTAAGTAGCATTCCGGGATCCATTTTGGGTCTTGCGGCTCTACTCGTCATACGTAGAAGCGGAATATCTCTCCCGTAGGCGCGTGTCGTAGGAAGGCGTAATCTAATATGATGATTAGATAACACATGCTCATCTTTCAAATATTCTGACCAAGATATCTCCTATGTTTGTACATACTGTCGGACAAGGAATCGCAGAAATGCAGCCGAACGTACAGGACAAATTCGTTTTCACATACCTCCATAATCGGAGGACTTTAATTCTTGGCGAGGTTTCCACCGGAAAAACTACGATGACAGCGAAGCTCCTGCTGGAAGCGCTCAGATCAGAGATCCCAAATGAGATCACAGTAATTGATATGGCCCCCAAAAAGATCAAATATGACGATAAGACGATCGGGGGAAAGATGTCAGACATAATCGAACTACCACCTTTAGTTCAACTAATTCGACCCAAGAAGATTAATGCTCCCAGATACTCAGCAAAAGATCAGTATGAACTAATTCGTCAAGTGGAAGAAAACGGTAGAGTAATTGAGGAGGCTTTGGAACATTATCTGCGCAAGCCGACACGAGTTCTGTTCATCAATGATCTTTCTCTATATTTCCAGTCTGGCAGATTGAAATCAGCTTTAGATGCTATGACTGAAGCGGAAACATTCGTAGCTAATGCCTATCACGGAAGATCCCTGGACAACGATCTAGGCACGGGGGTATCCACCACAGAACGAAGACTTGTGGAAATTCTCGCACGGGCAGTAGATCTTTTGATATATCTTTGAAGTCGAATCAACAGAGACTCAATTACAGATGCATTAGAAGACTATTGGTTCCTTGTCAAGCGTGACGAACGTAGAACGGTTATCAGGCCAGCCCCGAAGATCATAGCAATGACGGCCATTAGCAGCCTTTCAGCTCCTGAGATTGGTAGCATGAACATGAATAACGCAGGTATGCTAGGAAGCCCCATAGAATGAAGAATTGACTCAACAGTCAATGTTGGAATGAATAACCCCAGACCCACGATGAATATTATGTTTCCAAGCATGTGATCAGCAATCAATCCACAATAGCTGGATAGAAAAACCGCTAAAGACCGCCTTTTCCTACCGCCTTCTTCCATGAAAGTTGAGATCTTTCCTCTAAAAACAACTATCACGACTAGGCCGGCCCAATGTATGATCGGATAAAGTGGTACCTGTTGGCCAACCCATGTCATGTACCAGCCAAGTATCAGTACAAAGACCGTCAAGGCTGCTAATATCCAGCCCTTAGTACTATGTCTCATAATACTTACGCGCTTCCTCGATAACATGCCTGCCACAAACGCTGAAACGGCTGGACAGAAAGAAGTCAGAATGGCAAATACTGGCCAACCTTTGTAGCCGGCAACAATTATGCCTCCAAGCAGAGCAGCAAGCGCGCCAAGGTATGGACCTATGACAAGGCCGTAGACAGGAGCTATTGCCGCATCCAATGTGATTCGTGCACCAGGAAGGCCGATCATCGGGATCCCTGGTAAGAGAATTATCACGGCAACTGACAGCGCTGCAAAGACTGCAACAAGAGATGCCTGCTTTGCGCTGAGAGATTTCGCTTGTGATTCCAACGTAACCACCTTGAATTTGCCTAATCTCAATGGAGGCTAGTCAAATAGAATCAGGACAATAAATAAGGTTTGATAGAAGACTTCGGGGGCAGTATGAGTCTGTAAAGGAACTGGTAGATAGCGCGCGCTATTCATACCAAGTCTTATATATCCACGGATTAGTGGGGTTACCTAGCATCGGGGGAGCTGGATAGACCCGGCTGAGAGGATGGTTTCATTACCATCGACCCCTTAACCTGATCCGGATAATCCCGGCGGAGGGACGATGCATTGTCCTCTTCCTGCCAAGTCTGTCCTAGAGTCAGCTCCGTCCTGCCGGCGGATGCAGTTCAAGGATGTCAAAACTCAAACTTCCTAAGATCCACGCTCCCCCTGAATGGGGGATTAAGCCAGTAGAGCAAGAATCGAGGTATCTTGGATTCCTAGACTACTTCGTCTTCTGGTCAAGTCTGGGGGCTGGACTGCTGGTTCTGCTGGCTGGAGCATTGCTTGTACCGGCCTTAAGCCTTCAGGATGCGATCTTGGCGATATTGATAGGAACGGCTATTGGAAATATCCCTCTTGTTCTAAGCGGAGTGATCGGTAGCAAGTACACAATTCCAACAATGGTTTCAGTAAGGCCCTCATTTGGGATTCGCGGGTCATATGTTGCAACAATCCTCAACCTAATTCAACTCGTTGGCTGGACTGCCTTCGAAATAGTCATCATGGCCAAGGCTGCCGACACGATCAGCTCTGCAACGATTGGTTACTCCAGCGTGCCTTTCTGGATAATCATTTTCGCAGTTATATGTGTGGCAATGGCTATTGGAGGTCCACTTGCATTGATTAGGCACTGGCTTAAAAAATTTGCAATATGGATTGTATACGGAACATCGGTCTGGGTAGCATACAGCATAATGTCAAGACATACCCTATTTGATCTACTCTCAATCAAGCCTCAGGGAGGCCTTCCTTTTCTTTTTGCAGTTGACCTTGTCATCGCAATGCCGATCTCTTGGATGCCTCTTGCAGCTGATTACATGAGATTCTCGAAGAACACTCGAGCCGCCGCCTCCGGAACATATTTTGGATACTTCGTTGCCAACAGTCTCTTCTACGCTCTCGGAGCGCTCTTTGTCCTAGGTGCGGGAGTCAAGGATCCAGTTCAAGCCATAGTTACTATAGTATATGGTATCCCCGCACTGCTTCTCATCCTTGTTGACGAGACGGATAATTGCTTCGCGGACATTTACTCGGCCTCAGTCTCAATACAGAATATCTGGCCCAATATCTCGCAGAAGTTGCTTGTCATTCTAATTGGGCTTATCGGTATGCTGCTGGCAATGCTTCTTCCCGTTGAGCAGTATACCTCATTTCTCTTGCTTATAGGATCCCTATTCATACCGTTGTTCGGCGTAGTAGTGACTGATTACTTCTTCGTCAAACGAAGAGAATATCTAATCGAGGATCTGTATCGAGTCAACGGAAATTATTGGTATCAAAGAGGTTTGAACTTCAAAGCGATAGGGGCATGGATAATCGGGGTCATCTGTTACCATTCAATAGTAATCTACGAATCTTGGCTGGGGGCATCTATTCCTAGCTTCATAATTGCAGCATTCATTTATTGGCTAACAATGAAGGTTAAGAAATGAAACCGCAAGACACCCTGTTAGGCACAGGCAGAATTCCCAAGGCCCTTACAATAGCTGGCTCGGATTCAGGAGGCGGCGCAGGAATTGAGGCAGACCTCAAGACCTTCGCTGCCTTGGGGGTTCATGGCCTAGCAGCCTTAACGTCCATAACGGCTCAGAATACTCTGAGAGTAGAATCCATCCAGGACGTGCGTCCAGAGATGGTCAAAGCCCAGATAGAGGCCGTAGGTGAAGATATCGGTGTCGACGCCGCAAAGACGGGAATGCTTCACACCCCTGAAATAATCCGAGTTGTCGCAGAGATTATCAGGAAATATGGTTTTGCAACTGTTGTGGATCCCGTGATGGTGGCCAAGAGTGGGGCAAATCTCCTCGAACCCGAAGCTATAGAGGTTCTGAAAAGCAAGCTTATTCCTATTGCACGAGTCGTAACTCCGAATGCTCCTGAAGCCGAAGTTCTCTCCGGAGTTAAGATTGTATCATACGATGATGCCGTGGTTGCGGCTAGGGAGATCGCGGGCCTTGGTGCTGAAGCGGTGGTTGTGAAAGGCGGGCATATCTATGGAAATAGAGCGATTGACATACTCTACGTAAACGGAGTCACCAGGAAGTTCGAGGCTGAGCGCCTAAGTCAGAATGCGACCCATGGAACAGGATGCAGTTTCTCAGCAGCAATAGCTGCAGAGATGGCAAAAGGTAGGGAGATAGTTGAAGCCGTAGCCACAGCCAAGGAAATCGTGACAGAAGCGATAAGGTATGGACTCAAGATTGGCAAGGGACATGGCCCTGTGAATCCGCTGGCTGGTCTTTACAAAGAGGCTGAGAAATATTCGGTGATAAGGAATGTCTCAGAGGCTTTGGGGATTCTCGAAAGGGATCCTAACTTGCATTTGCTCATACCCGAATCGCAGACGAACTTGGCCATGGCCACATCCTATGCAATTGATCTAGATGACTTGGTGGCGATCCCAGGGCGAATAGTCAGGGTTGGTAAACGGGTGCTTGCCACAGCGCCACCAGAGTTCGGGGCGTCAAAACACGTCGCTGCAACGGTCCTTGCCGCTAAGAAGTATGACTCCCAAATTAGAGCTGCTATGAATATTAGATTCTCGAAAGAAATATTGGAAATCTGTCAGAGGATGAAATTGACTGTATCATTTTACGATAGGAAGCTGGAGCCTGCTGAAATCAAACTCACGGAAGGCAAGACGACAAGTTGGGGTGCTGAGCAGGCAATCAAAAGAATAGGGCGAGTTCCTGATGTAATCTTCCACGAGGGAGACTGGGGCAAGGAGCCCATGATTGTAATCCTGGCCACAAATGCGGTTGAGCTTGCGAAGAGTGTTCAGAAGAT
>JAPKYM010000236.1 GCA_026394315.1 Candidatus Bathyarchaeota archaeon
GACTCGAGATTTCCCAGACATACCCTCTTGACGCTACATTCTGAACAGATACCAGTCGCTTCCTCGAATAGGAATCTGAACCCGACGCGGGCTTGTTTTTCTCCTATGAGTGTGATTTTGTTCATTACCAACTCCACCACAAAAGCTTTTTTAGGCCGATGAGGTTGTGAGATAGCAGTCGCCAAGACTTCTTGCGCGATTCTGCTGTAACCCCTCGGGAACTTATCGAGGCGATTCATATATGTATCCCCGACCAGTAAACCTTGAGAACCAAATAGCAAAGGGAACTACTACAATAGGTGTTGTCTGCAAAGACGGAGTCGTTCTTGCAACGGATACAAGAGCTACGATGGGGTACTTCATAGCTCATAAGCATGCTAAGAAGGTCTACCAGATCGCAGAACACCTAGCAATGACCATTGCTGGCGCTGTCGGTGACGCTCAAGCCATGGTTGATATTCTCAAGGCAAATGCTCAACTCTACAGCCTACAGAACGGCGTAGTAATGCCTGTGAGTGCGGCTGCTAGACTTGTCGCGAACGTGCTCTTCTCCGCAAGAATGATGCCCTTTATGCTTCAAGCTTTGATCGCAGGAGTAGACTCCACCGGACCTAGGATCTTTGCGTTGGATCCTTTGGGCAGTGTAATTGAGGAGACCTGCGTCTCCACTGGTTCAGGATCACCAATAGCCTACGGGGTCCTTGAGTCCCAGTTCAAGGAGGGGATGGCTGTCAAAGATATGGTTCCCGTGGTCCTTAAGGCTGTGACCTCAGCTATGAAAAGGGATTCGGCCAGCGGCGATAGCTTCGACGTTGCAATAATCACTAAGGAAGGCTACAGAGAACTAAGCGAGGAAGAAAAGAAACAACTCGTATCAAAGATCTGACTACTACACACTCTTCCCGTTCAAGTGAGCATAGGTGCCGAAGAACTTCAACAGTGCACACTCGAAAATAATGACTGCAATATTGGAGAATATGCCCAAAGAGGCCGAGGTCACAAGGATCGAGTTTGAAGGCCCCCGACTCGCAATCTACGTCAAGAACGTAAATCTCCTGATGGAGCAGAGCCATGTCGTAACTGACATTGTTAACCTCCTCCATAAGCGCATAGTAATTCGATCAGACCCGTCCATCAGAGTACCTGAGAAACAAGCAGAGGAAGCGATCGGAAAGCTCATCCCTGTCGAGGCGGCAATCACATCCACAAATTTTGACCTGAGTCTGGGCGAGGTAATAATCGAGGCGAAAAAACCTGGCCTAGCCATCGGAAAGGACGGGATAGTACTTCAAGAAGTCATCAAAGCCACTGGTTGGCGTCCCCGAGTCCTGAGAGCTCAACCGCTACCTTCAAAGATCATAGCCACCATGAGACACATGACCTACAATGAGAGCGAGGAACGAAGCCGAATCCTCAGAGACGTCGGTGAAAGAATATTCAGACCTACAATAAGTAAGGCCAGCAGTGTCAGAATCACCCCACTCGGAGGATCACGTGAAGTCGGCCGCTCATGTATAATGGTTGAGGCTAACGAAAGTACAGTTCTCCTGGACTGTGGAATAAACCCCGGCTCACGTGAACCAAGTCGAGCATTTCCCAGACTAGACACAGATGACTTCAAAATCGACAAACTAGACGCAGCCATAATCTCCCATGCCCATTTGGACCATTGTGGACTCGTTCCTTTCCTCTACAAGTACGGCTATGATGGCCCAGTCTACTGTTCAGAGCCGACCTCTGTGTTGATGACCCTACTCCAACTGGACTACCTTGACGTCACCAGTAGGGAAGGAGGATACACTCCTTTTGACCAGAAGAACGTCCGTGAAGTCGTCATGCACACCATACCCCTGAAGTATGGCGTAGTGACCGATGTTGCCCCGGACATGAAACTGACCCTGCACAATGCAGGCCACATCCTAGGCTCATCGATAGTCCATCTCCACATCGGTGAGGGCCTCCACAACATCGTCTACACAAGCGACTACAAATTCGGTAAGACTATGCTCCTTGAGCCCGCATCAATAGTCTTCCCACGTGTCGAGACTCTGATAACAGAGTGCACCTACGGCGGTCAGGGAGACGTAATGCCGACCAGATCCACAGTTGAGTCCAAACTCGTATCAACAGTCAACGAGAGCTTCAAGAAAGGAGGCAAAGTTCTCATTCCTGTGCCTGCTGTGGGAAGAGCCCAAGAGATAATGATGGTGCTGGACAACCACATGAAAAACGGGAGTCTAATGGAGGCACCTATCTACATTGACGGCATGATCTCTGAGGCAACCGCGATCCACACAGCCTACCCAGAATACCTGTCAAAAGAGATCAGAGACAAGATTCTTCACCAAGACGTGAACCCATTTCAGTCAGACTACTTCGTCAATGTAAACCATCCAAGCGAACGGGAAGGAATCATCGCTGGAGGTCCCTCGGTTATACTTGCTACATCAGGGATGCTCGAGGGAGGTCCGGCGGTGGATTACTTGAGGCTGATGGCTGCAGATGAGAGAAACACAGTGATCTTCGTCAGCTACCAGATCGAGGGTACTCTAGGGAGCAGAATAAGAAATGGTACCAAGGACATAACACTCTTCGGACCCAAAGGCAAAGTCGAAGCGGTCAAACTCGCTGTAACCGTTGAGTCACTGGAAGGGTTCTCCGGACACTCTGACAGAAACCAGTTAATAGAGTTCGTAAGAAGAATCTCCTCGAGACCCTCAAGAGTAATAGTTAATCATGGTGAATACAGGAAGTGTGACCAGATCGCTGGAGGAATCTCAGCCCTCTTCAGGATCAAGGCTACGGCGCCAGAGAACCTGGAGACAATAAGACTCAGGTAGTTTCAGGGCTTCTCAGCCTGATTTCTTTTACACCTTGACTTGAGTGGTTGGAGCTAGGATCCCCCCCTAGCGGCTAGATCGATTTAGACGTGTTGTATATGGTATCTCCCACATAGTGGAGGGTCTTCACGACGGCTCCTCGTTCAATGGTGCTCAAAGTTCCTGAATCGTAGAGAGCTTTGCCGACAGCAATGGGTTTCCTGTAATTCTCATCAACCACGACGACAAAATCTCCACTAGAGAATGTGCCTTCGAGCCCTCTGACACCAGGGGCCATAATATCAGCTCCGTTGCATATGTGCGGTATCGCACCCTTATCCACCACTATCTTCGGGGAGGATGAGACGTAGCTATCAAAGAACAGAGTTGGGACAAGCGCCGTCTCGACCTTGAAGAGAAGCGGTCTGCTATCAAATAGAACAAGCATTTGGTTTTCAATCTCAATTACTTCTGTCCGGGTCCTCTTCTCATCGAACTCCAAGCTGTTTCCAAACTTCGAAATTTCTTGCAGAAGAGGTTTGATCTCGCTTTTCCTCAACGTTCGTCGTCTATTGGACAAACTATCACCAAGATCTGAAGACAATCCTTAAATGACGCATTCAAACCCTTAAAGATAGACCTCAGAAAGTGTGAACACCATGTCAGAGATGGCTACCAAAATCTTTGAGGAGAGCCTTAACAAAGTCGTTCTAGTGCAGTTAAAGGGCGGAAAAACTATCAGAGGGAAACTGTACAGTTTCGATCAGCACATGAATCTTGTCATGGAAGATGCTGAAGACATCACAGAGAGTGAAAATGCAAAGAAACTCGGGACGCTGGTAGTCAGGGGCGACAATGTGGTATTGATCAGTCCTCCTCCAAACCGCTGAAAGATGCAACAGAACCCACCTGACTGCCTGTCTTAGAAGATTCTCAATTCATCATTTGACTGGGAGAGAAATATCGTGACCAAAGGTACACCGTCATTCGGTAAGAGAAGCAAATCCAAATCTCACATAAGATGCCGAAGATGTGGTAGGCACTCATACAGCCTTACAAGGAGAAGATGTGCTGCATGTGGCTATGGCCTTACAAAGCGGATAAGAGGATACGCGTGGCAGAACAAGAAGGTTAACCGCATACGAATAGTCTAAGAAGACCTCCCCTCTACAGACACCCTAGTCAATTCCTTTTCTAAGGTTCCAACTTTTCGTGAGGAGAGATGAATTTGGCCATAGGAGACCAGCACTTTGACATGCGCATAGACGACGAATACTTAAGATTGATTTTGATGAGTAGTAGGAAACATGTTGCCGGATGGGCCGGTCGTCTAGTCTGGATGTGAAGACACAGGATACTTAGGATACCTGCCTGACACGCAGGTGGTCGAGGGTTCAAATCCCTCCCGGCCCACCACACTACGGGTTCAAAACCCTCTGAATTTTTGCCGGAAACAAAACAGAAGCCTGACCCCTTTAAAAGGCATCCCGACAATACTGGCATGTCGAAGGCAAAGTATCTCCACCTGCTCGAGGACCCCGAGGTCAAGCGCTGGCACCAGAATGTGGCCAGAGGCTCCAGAATAACAGCTGACGTCTACCTGCGCAGACTAGGAGCACTATGCAACACCCGCCACATCTCACTCCATGAGCTCCTAAAGATTGGCGAGCAAGAGCTAACCAATCTTCTGATGGACATAGTCAGCGAGATGGAAGAGCAGAACTATGCAGGCAGCTACATTGAGAGCGCCGTAAAATCTGCAAAGTCATGGCTCCGCCACAACAGGATCAAACTGTCGGTATGCATCAAGATCAAAGGTGCAGACGATACACCCACACTCACTAATGAGCAGTCACCGGCATGTGAGCAGCTCTCAAGGGTCTTCAGAGGTTGCTGGCTTGACGCCAGAGCAGCGGCTGCACTGATAGCCTTCACAGGCATGAGGCCCCACGCCATCGGAAACTACTGGGGAACAGACGGATTGAGGATAGGCGACTTTCTAGATGTTGAGGTTGATAACGAGAACAGGAAGGTTGAGTTCAAGACAATCCCCACCCTGATCCGCATCAGAAAAGGATTGAGCAAGGCAGGACACCAGTACCTGACGTTTCTATGTGAGGAGGGATGCCGATACCTGAAGGAGTACTGGGAATACCGAATGCAGCATGGCGAGGTATTGACCCTTGACTCGGCAGCGGTCAAAGCCAGAAAGTTCTACGGCAAAAACCAGTTCATCAGAACCACAAACATCGGTGATAAGATCAGGGGCGGAATCAGGGCTGCAGGCTTCGAATGGAGACCATACATCTTAAGGTGCTACTTTGACACTCAACTGCTGCTGGCTGAGTCCAAGGGTCTT
>JAPKYM010000079.1 GCA_026394315.1 Candidatus Bathyarchaeota archaeon
GAAACTCAACAATCCTAAAGCAGAACTTAGAACTTGGAAGACTATTGCCATTCGCCACGTAACCCTCATCATTCTCGCTGTGGCAAGCAGGGAAAAGAGGAAGATCAGGATGACTATCGCTGAGAATATCATCTTCGCCTCCTCCACAGATCTGCTATCGCTATAGTGGAGAATATTGCCAGTGGAGGCTGAAGCCAAACTGAGTAGTAAACCTCAGCCTGGGACTTTGCCAAGATCCATAAGAAAAGACAACTCGCTGAGATCCATGAAAGACTGCTAAGCTTCAACCCCTAAATTCTTTCTTGCTGTCTCAACAGAAGTAGCGAGCCCAAGAAGAGCCATGGAAGATAGGAATAACGGAAGATCGGAAGTGGAAAAACCGTAGTTGCATACGCGAACATTGAGAGATAAAAGATCGTGTGCGCGGGGCTTGTCATCTTGAAAGCCGGCTCTAGCCAGTCCAGAGGAGTCAGGACCGAGAAAGCCCCTCCGGAGTTGAGTAGTGCCCGCGAGCTATCTTCGACTAACGCGCTGTAGCCTGAGAAGCCTAGAAGCTGTGGCGGCCAGAGCAAAGGGTTTCCAGCAATCAGGACCAATATGGAAGAGGTTGTCAAGAACAAGATCCCTTTTGCTGATAAACCGGGATGGTTCTTCTCGGCCAACAGGATCAAAATCAAGGTACCAAGAATTATCGGGTACGCTGAGTACTTGCAGAGTGCAGCCAGACCCAGACAGACTCCAGAAAGCAGGTACGGCCGCCAGGATTCGCTTTGAGCCCTCAGCAGAGTATACATCGATAGGACGGCAAAGAAAAGAGATGTAACGTCAAGGGAGGCTAGAGCAAATATGATGGAGGCGGGGTCCAAAGACAGCAGTGCCCAGGAAAGGACACCGATGCTCTTCTTAGCTTTTGAAGCAACGATCGCGTAGATCAGGACGCAGGTAAGTGATGAGAAGAGACAGGACTGAATTCTCATAGCGCCCATATCAGAAAAACCAGATGTACCCAACAGTGATATGAACAGCCAAGTTATGAACTTGGAAAGTGGAGGATGCGCGGCGTTCACTTTGAAGACAGAGAAGTTGCCAGATGCCAACCCGCTGACAAAGAGTCTGCCTGTATATGGGTAAAGAAGCTCGTCAGGGATGATGAACGGCACTGGTGCCAGCGCGCGCGCTAGCAATAGCCAAACCCTATCATTCTAATCATGTCGCCAAATTGCCTATCATCAGTGATGATCTGACTACTATCTTGTCAAAACACTTATCTCTTCAATTGGAGGGTTCCTCAAAAGGAGAACGCCTTAGGCCTTGCGTGCAATCATTGGCATTCCAGCCTATAATGAAGCGAAGAACATTGGAAAGTTACTCAGAGTGCTCCACAGTAAAGTGTCTCCGGACCCAAGAATTGAAAATATTGTTGTCATCTCATCGTCGACGGATGCGACAAATGGGATTGTGAAAGGGTGGGCTCTTTCCGACCCGAGGGTCATTCTGCTTGTTGAAGACCAAAGGGTTGGGAAAGCTTCAGCTTGGAACAGGCTGATGGCTTATGCGGAGGAAAAAGGCATCGACGCCCTAGTGTACATGGGAGCAGACAACTTGCCAGCTAGACATGCTATATCGATCTTGCTTGATGAGCTGGAAAAGGGATATGGAATTGTCGGTGGTCGACCAATTCCGGTTGATTCCGAGAAGACCTTCCTAGGTTGGTGTACGAACCTACAGTGGAATCTGCACCACATTGTTTGCATGAAGGTTAAGCCGAAAGTCTCCGGAGAGATGTGTGCTTTCAGAACTCAGGTTGTGAGGGAGATGCCTCCTGGACTCATAAATGACGATACCTACCTGGAGAGGCTGTTCGAGATCAGAGGCTACTCGTCTGGTTACTGCGATAGTGCAAGAGTATTTCTGAAAGGACCTGCGACCTTGATCGATATGATGACACAGCGAAGGAGAATATACATCGGGCATCACCAGATACGAATGTATACTGGTCAGAAGCCCTCAACGATATGGTTTGGGAACATCCTACTGTTGAAAGATGCTCTGCCAAGCTGGGGTTTTCGGTCCTTCATATACGTGACTATGGATCTCTTCATCCAAGGTTTACTCTACCTTACTGCCAAGTTAGATTTCTACACGGGTAATCTGCCTTACAGGTGGAGGATCGCCCAGACCACCAAGTCCCTCCAATATGGTCTGTAAATTCGGCTGGCAAAAAGGCTTGAATTCAAAACTAGCTCTTGCAACATACGTATTTGGTTTCAGACTCTTCAGGATGCTAGGGCATCCTGAGCTTGGACCCATTAATGTGACAGTGAGCGTCACTAGCGCGCTAAGAGTCACGATTCCGCTAGACGCGTTCTGTTTAGCGCATTGATTTTATTGCCAGTGAAGTGCTTAGTGTGAACTTTCACAGTTGTCGCTCCTCCACGTAAGGGAGATAGACTTAAGGGATTGGACTGGTGGACTGAAAGAAACGCTTGGAGTGGTCGCTGTGTCGATAGAGAAAAGTTGGGCAGTTGAACTGAAACAAAGCACCGACTGGTTCATCGAGGACAAGACCAAGAGAACTGTAGATGCTCTCAAGAAGAATGGCTTCGACTCATTCCATGTATCCACGAAGGCTGCAGCGCTTGAAAAACTGCTTCAACTAATACCGAAAGGATCCAAGGTCGGGATCGCTGGTTCGATGACTATACGACAAATCGCCCTCGACGATGCCTTGAGGAACCGTGGAGATCAAGTTGATGACATATGGGCCAAGAAGTACAAGATGGAAGAACATCTGGCCATTAGGAAAAGTCATTTTGATGCTGACGTATTCCTGACGAGCAGCAATGCAATAACGGAAGACGGAAAACTGATCAACATCGATGGTTTGGGAAATAGAGTAGCCGCCATGGTTTTTGGGCCGAGAAAAGTCTTTGTTGTGGCTGGAATCAACAAGATAGTCAAGACTGTTGACGACGGAATTAAACGCGTAAGAGAAATCTCGGCTCCCATGAATGTGAAAAGGCTCGGTGGAAAAACACCCTGTACGGAAAAAGGGTGTTGTGACGTGAATGAGTGCCAAACACCAGACCGACATTGCCACATCATTACCATAATAGAAAAGAAGCCTATGAAGACAGACACCACAGTGGTCTTGGTGGGAGAGAATCTGGGCTACTAGATCCAAGCCGTAATGAGCCATTCCCGGCTAAGTTTTTTGCATCGTCTCATTTTGTCCTGAAGACCATGCAGAAGAAGTATGTGAAGTTCTTGATCGGAAGACGAGAGCCTGTTGCCTTGTTAGGATGGAAGTGACATCATGGTTCCGAGATATCGGTGGGTTACATTGTTTTCGGCGTTCTATATCATCGTCATAATGGCCTTCACAGTTCAGTCAATTCCTCCCTTGATCCCGTCTATAATGAAGGATTTCGGCATCAGTCACGCCCAAGCCGGTTTGTTGATGTCAATTCTTTTTCTCCCAGGAGTTCTTGTGTCAATTCCTGCCGGGATGCTCATAGATCGTTACGGTGCGAGACGGGTTGGTGTCCTGTCAACGAGCTTGATGGCACTTGGTAGTCTTTTGGTTGCCATCAGCGATTCTTATCCCGCCGCTTTGACAGGCCGTTTTGTCTTCGGGGTTGGAGGGATGATTATGATACCACTAATGCCATCAGTAATCTCTCAATGGTTTTCGCTGGAGGAGCTAGGGCTAGCTATGGGAGTTTATGGGATAAATCTGCCATTTGCCACCCTCGTGGCTTTTCCAGTGGTAAGTGTTTTGATGCTTGATTTTGGTTGGCGCTATCCCTTGTACCTTGACGCCGCTTTGGCTGCATTAAGCCTAGTAGTGTTTGCATCTCTGATCAAGGAGGGCCCGCTTAGGCTAAAATATGGAAAGGCAATGAAGACCAGTCAGGCCGTCAGGAATCTCGAAGTTTGGAAGGCCGGAGGCATTTGGGGATTCTCTTTCGCCACGATCTTCGCGTTCACAACATGGTTTCCAACACTCTTCAACAAATTCAGGGGAACAGACCCAATCTACGCGAATCTACTTGCTTCCATATTCATGTTGGCTGGAATCATATGTGTGCCAATCTACGGCTGGATATTGCATAGGATCAAACGCCGGAGAATCATCCTGACCGCAAATTTCGTATCAGTGGCATTGATCTTAGGGGTCATGCCTTATCTGCCTGATCCGGCAGTGATACTGGCCGTTGCAGTCATGGGAGCTTCAGCATTCATGATCGTGCCAACTGTAATGATGCTGCCTGCTCGGATCCTAGGACAGTCTGCAGCAGGAACTGGTTATGGAATACTTACAGCATGTTTGAGTCTAGCAATAACCACCGCTCCACCCTTAATTGGACTTATTATCGACACGACTGGTACGCTAACGCCTAGCTTCACAGGCATGGCATTATTTCCAGCAGCGGGAGCAATCACTGCCTACGTTCTGAAAGTAGATTAGAGCACGCACAATTCGGTCAGCAAAACCAAGACACAAGAAAACCCTTCAAGACTCTGGGGACCTGCACGCCCGTGCAAGAATGACTCAACATTTCGTCAGGCCAGACCGGAACAGGATTTGCAGTTATACCACCCGTTTCATACCCGCCGATGATACGAATAGTCAAAACACCTTAAGCCAACAAGATTAACCCTTTTCTTGAGCGC
>JAPKYM010000078.1 GCA_026394315.1 Candidatus Bathyarchaeota archaeon
CTGAACCTCCCACTCTTCCAAGCCCTTCATGAACCGGATTTCTCTTAATCCATCTTTATAGAGTGAAAAAGCAAGACTCGACTTCACATCCTTATTCTCATATAAGATCCTACTTTTAACGGAAAGATCGTATTCTCCAGATACGCTGATATTGCCGCAGCTAGGTTTATTGAAATCTTCACTGTGAACCCTGACGGATCAGGCTTAACCCAGCTCACCTCCACCGGCAACAATTTTGACCCCCGCTGGTCTGCGGACGGCACAAAGATAGTATTCACAAGCGACAGAATTACCACCGCCGACGCTGACGGTAGCCAGGAGATCTGGATCATGAATGCTGACGGGACAGGCCAGACACAGATCACCTTCTACCTAAACTCCGTCGGTGTTAGTCACCCTGCTTTTTCCCCAGACGGATCAAAGATCGTATTCAGTAGTTCTCAGCCCCCAAGCACCACATATAATATTTGGGTGATGAATGTTGACGGCTCAAACCAGCAGCAGCTGACCACCAGCGAAGATAGCGGGCCCGTTTGGTCTCCTAGCGGATCGAAGATAGTCTTTGAAAGCAGAAGAACTGGGGACCTTGAGATCTTTGTTATGAATTCTGACGGCATAGGCCAGACCGATATAAGCAACAGCCCTACCACAACAGACCTTTTCCCTGAATGGTCCCCTGACGGCCGAATGATCGCATTCGCAAGGTATCCAACGATACAGACAGGCGTCGAGGGGATATGGGTTATGAATGCTGACGGGACAGGCCAGACGCAACTGAGCAATCCACCTAATGGTTTGGACGATATGTGCCCCGCTTGGTCTCCTGACGGAAGAAAGATGGCATTCATCAGAGGAATAGATAGCATCTGGGTGATGAATGCTGACGGCTCAAATCCAATTGATATAACCCAGTCGCAGCCCCATTCAGACACTGATTTTGCACCAAACTGGCAGCCTCTGTTCGCGAATCCTGTCGGCGGCCTAGTCATGCCCACAAGCAAGCTTGAGATAGTGGCACCATTAGCAGCATTAGCCGGATTAGTCGTAGCAGTTTCAGCAGTTGTAGCTGTTAAGAGAAGAAGAGACTAACCAAGACATCCTTTCCTATTTTTCGTAACTTCCTAGGATACTTTCTTTTTCACAATCTGCCAAGCGAAGCGAGGCATGTCTTTTTTCGTCATCGTCGCATTATCTGGTGAGAAAAAAAAATTACCTGCTCTTAAGCACGCGCTAACTACAGCTAGCTAGCTTAACATTAAATGCAACTCGGAATTATGTTTGTTGTAAGAAAGAAAAAGGAAGTGATGGTGAAGATGTCTATCATAAAAGAAGAATTGATCACGACGTGGAATCATAAACCTTTCAAGAACCGTGAAGAAGTAAAGACTGAGATTCGTGATTGTGACCGGTTTGCTGGCATTTCTCAGTATGCTTGCTTCATATTCGCTGCGTTAGGAGTCATTAGTAATGCAACAAACATCGCTCTTGGCTTGGAGTCAATGTCTTGGTTTCTGCTGGCAATTGTTGCTGGTCTAAATGCCATAATAGGCCACATGCATGTGGTGGTAGCGAAGCATTTACTTGGCATTGAAGTTGAACGTAAACAAAATTAGTGCTCTATGTCGAAAGGTCAAGGAGCTCGGTCTTGAAGCCCTTTGTCCTGGCTGTGTTGACTCAGGCTATAGATAGAGTTGGGTTCTTCAAGCAAGCTCGCGCTATGTCATACCAACTAACAAGCTTGAGATCCTAGAACCTACCTAGCACTAGCAGGACTGATCGTAGCAGTATCAGCGGTTGTAGTGGTTAAGAAACGAAGAGACTGAGCCGCTCGAGGAAGAGTAACACTAAGCCACAGTCAAGGAGAGGTCTTCTCTTTCTCCACAGGGGCAAGACGGGCTCCTACACGATTCTCGAGAGCGCCCAGAAGCTTCTCAAATGCCGGCTTATTCTTTATGATCAATTCGATCATCTCGTCCGCGTTCTGCAGCTGCGGGCCCA
>JAPKYM010000164.1 GCA_026394315.1 Candidatus Bathyarchaeota archaeon
GCCCGCTAATTTCACGGCTTCTTTCACAGTATCATAAGGATTGTCAAAATTCTGCACTCGAAGAACAGCAACCCTAGCTCGTTTTGGCATGATCACACCTCACACTGATAGACTACGTTCAATATTTGGAGATTTGGATTCATTCTCTTCCTGCTTTGTCAAGATCTAATAGTTCCATCATCCTACCCGAGTCTGTTGTCGGCTGTTCACAAATGTAATTGCGACAGACGTAGGCGGTGGCTTTGCCATTTATGCTCAATTGATCCTTAACGGCCTCAGCAATTCTGTGGATTCCTGGTAATTCTTGATCTGCAGGGTTGAAAAGGACTGTCTTGTTAGGTAGAAAGTGTGCTCGTATTGCATTCAGCATGGTCATCGTATCATCTGCATTGGTTGTTCCCGAAATGACGATTTCATAAGATGGGCCTATCAGAAAGTTGACTCCGATCATTAGATGGGTGAAGGATGACGGTGATTGTCTAACAGTTGAAGAGAAAGTACGGCTGATCCGACTTGCCTTTTCTTCAAGGTCGGAATTTGTGGTCATACGACCGAGACGGATCAGGTTCAACATGCCTACGGAGTTGCATGATGGAATCGCTCCATCATAGATCTCTTTTTTCCTGAATAGCAGAATTTCGCCATCGTCAGATGTGAAAAAGAATCCGCCACCTTCGTCATCCCAGAAGTGTACCAGAAAATCTCTATTCAGTTCTATGGCGATTTGCAGATAATGAGCATCGAAAGTTGCTTCGTAGAGTTCGATCAAACCCCAAATTAGAAAAGCGTAATCGTCTGCATAAGCCGTCACGGACGTTTGACCCCCTCGATACATATGCAGGAGTCTTCCGTCTTGTCTCCGCAGAGATCCGAGAATGAAATCTGTCGCTTTTTTGGCGGCTTTAGCATACTTACTTTCGTCAAAGGCTTGCGCAGCTTTGGCTAGTGCGGCCACCATCAGACCATTCCAGCCTGCCAGAATCTTATCATCCTTATGAGGGCGCAATCGCTTCGTTCGCATAGAGAATAGTTGTTGTCGAATACTTTCCATTTGTTTCCTGATATCTTGCTCAGATATTTTCAGATCATACGCCAAGTCAGCAATGGATCGTTTCATATATAGAATGTTTGATCCGATCTTCGCTCCTGATACATCTGCAAAGTTCCCATCTGTCTCAACATTGAATACCTTTATGGCGAAATCCGCTTCCTTTCCTAGTGCTTTTCTTATCTCGCTGGCGGTCCAGACGTAGAACTTTCCTTCTTCACCTTCGCTCTCAGCATCCTCAGCGGAGTAGAATCCGCCTTCTGGTGAGCTCATATCGCGTAGAACATATTCGAGGATTTCCATTGCGGTTTCTTTGTACTCTTGTTTGTTAGTTGACTGATAGGCTTCAACATAAGCCACTGTAATCAGAGCTTGGTCGTACAGCATCTTCTCGAAGTGCGGTACCAGCCATTTGGCATCTATAGAGTAGCGATGGAACCCGAAACCGACGTGATCGTAGATTCCACCCCGACGCATGAACCGAAGTGTCCTTTCGACCATCTGTAGTGCTTTCCTGTCACCTGTCCGGTGACAGCAACGAAGTAGAAAGAAAAGGTTGTGGGGAGTTGGGAATTTAGGTGCTTTGTGGAAACCTCCGGACTCATCATCGAAGACTTGTGCAAGCTGTTGGTACGCAAGCTTCAACGCTTCTTCTCCAAGCTCTTCGCCCTCTGAGAATCTCAACCTCTTGAGCTTGTCTGTAATTTCGTCCGCTGATTTCAGAATGTTTTCAGGTCTTGTCACCCAAAGCTCTTCGAGTCGAGGTATCAATTCCATCATGCCTATGTGGCCAGCGCGTGTTTCTTTCGGAAAGTATGTGCCTGCGAAGAAAGGTTTCTTGTCAGGGGTCATTATTACCGTCAGAGGCCAGCCGCAGTTACCAGAGATCATTTGGCAGACGGTCATGTAGAGGTTGTCTATGTCAGGACGCTCTTCTTTGTCCACTTTAATCGAGACGAAATTCTTGTTGATCATTCTTGCGACATCGTGGTTGTCGAAGGATTCGCGCTTCATCACGTGGCACCAATGGCAGGTTGAATAGCCAACGGATAGAAATACGAGTTTGTTCTCTTTCTTGGCTTTCTCGAAAGCTTCCGAACCCCACGGGAACCAGTCCACGGGATTGTAAGCGTGTTCGAGAAGGTAGGGGCTCTTTTCGAATATCAATCGATTTGGCTGTTCTCGATCCAGTGCGGAATCATCTGACACAATTATGACCTTAGTGATTCATAGGTGATGCGTAATTATACCTTTATCAGCATTAACCGAAAATTCAATTCTAGCAAGAAACCTAGATCACAGAACTTCGGCTGAGGTCTTCAACAGACATGAGATTTGATGTTGAGGTTCAATTTCACAAAGACTTCGTCAAGATAGAGGGATACAGAATCTTAGTGGGACTGACCTCGATGCCCAAAAAAGGCGCAGCTAATCGTGAATTGATAAAAAAACTTGCAAAATACTTCGGTCTATCTTCGTCTCAGGTTAGAATAATCTCTGGACTGAAATCTAGAAAAAAGATTGTCGAGATCGAAAAGCAGGAGGCGTCCTCTACATAGGGGTTGCCGTTTCTGTCCCAGTCTTGCGCGTTCTTCCTCTCTTCTTTGGTCTACCTCTTTTTCTTGGTCTTCCTCTTTTCTTTGGTGGGCGTCCGCGCCTCTTCACTGGTTTGCTTACGATTGCCATAGCTAGCTCTTGGAGTTTATTCTGTATTTCGATGGGGACAGCACTTATGTCATTCTTCAATCTCTCAGCTGACGCTAGCACATTCGATATTAAATTGGAGGATTTTTTTCTCGGCATGTTACATCTACTGGAGATCAATAATCACGCATGAATTAAGTTTTATGTTGTAGGTATTTCTGACAATTTGAGAATAATCATCCTGAATATGGCTACTGATCATTTAGAGCAACTTGATGGTAAGAATCACCGAAATAACTTTATGATAATGCTAGCACGTGCTAATATGCGATCTAGGCAACCCTTAGCTTGTTGATTTCTTCCTCGCTTATCCTGTGAACGTCTATTGTTTTGTCTAGTCGTTTTATGCCATAAGCCACTATTGTTTGATCATTTTTGTTGTCTGAGTAATACGCGGTCAAAGAAGCTGCCGTCTCGATCGCTTCTTTCGATTTCGGGCCCAGCAGCAGTGTTGTTGGACTACCACACTCAGGAACCTCGAAATAGTAGTCTCTGTTTCCCTTCATGTTCAACAGCTTCGTGTTCTCATCTTCATCTCGGCCGACTACTATCTTGTTACGCCCTTTTCTGAAATGCCGACCCGTTTTTAGCAAGTCTATATTTCTTGCTGTAACATTTTCCGTATTCTTGAAGAGATCCTTTAGTTTCTTCACGAAGGGTTTCTCTGTTAGCAGGCATCCTCCAGCTGGGCTTGCGTATCCTATGATACTAAGATCTTTAGCCATCTCAAGTTGCCTCCTCCTGGGTCGGCCTCTTATGTCCAGCATTTTGTCCCTGTCTATTAGGCCCCTCCTTTCAGCTTCAGTTTCAGGCAGTAATTTTGCTGATAGAGGCCTAAGGATTCTTCCCTCAAGACCAGACTCCTTCTCTATCAAATCGAGGGCTCTACGGTGTTGAGACATTGGCCTCTCATCCAGAACCTCCCCTGTAATGATTAGGGATGCGCTGATCTTTTTGGCGTGTTTCTTGGCTTTCTTGAGCATGAAGATCCTGCAATCAATGCAGGGATTAAGACCTCTTCCATAGCCGTGCTTTGGCTTCTTAACAACCTCAATAAGCTCTTCGAGTTTGATCGTTTTCAATCTGATGTTTAGTGATTCAGCTACATCTTCTGCTTGAAGACGGCTCTTGCTTTTGGATGGATAGAAGGGATGGTGGAAAAAGACCGCCTCCATGTCTACTCCTTCCTTGGTTAGCAGAGCTGCAGCCAGAGCACTGTCCAAGCCTCCGGAGAGCAAAGCAAGTGCTTTGAGATGTTTTCCCTTAGAATTCGCCCTGGCGAGTCTACTCTTCAAACGCTATCAGTCCACTTTGAAAACTATCTGGAGTCAGATAGGATGTCTTAGCTCGAACTTTCACACTGAGACTTACGATAACCTAGATGGTATTTAGCCATATCTTGATCTAACATTGGACTGGTTTGCGGGGTAGGCGCCTTGGGTGAAGTCTTTATGGGTAGGAAAAGGAAAGCACGGCTAACACGGCCAAGATTATCCCCAAGACACTCCGGACCTGAATTTCTTCACGCCAAACTAACATTGCAAGAAAGCTGGTGACTATGAAACTAAGTTGGACTATGGAAAAGCTGACACTGACGTCGCCGTGTTTTAGAGACTCCAAAAGCAGCAGATAAGACGAAGAAAAGAGAATCCCACAGATGGGAGCATGAACTAAGATCCTGCGTGACTTTACAATAGGACCCTCACGCTTCGCGGCTAAGAATGCATAGGTTATGAAGAACATTCCCTGAACGACCAGTATGCCTACTGGCGATGATCCCATGGTGATGGCGATCTTGTAGAGAACTCCGAAAAGACCGTACGCTGACGTGGCAAAAGCAAGCTGTAAGACCGCCGTAAAAGAGGTGGGACTGCTACGAAAGCTGCTTGATAAGGTCAGTATACTTAGGGCCGCCAGACCCACAGCCAACATCCTTCCAAAAGTTGCTGATTCATGGAGGAACAACAATGCAAGAACTGCTGTGATGATGAAACTCAATCTGAAAATCGGCACATTTGTGCTCGCTTGTCCTAGTCCAAGGCTTTTGAGGAAAATGTAAACTGATAGGTAGACGAGTGAAGCACAACTTGCTCCAAATATGATAGTTACTAGAGTTATGTTGACTGAACCCGAGTAAACGACGAAAGCCATGTTCGTTGCGTTGAAGGATATGCTTTGATAGAGAAGGAATAGCGCCGGGGCAGCGCCTTTGACTCGAGCTCGTTTATAGATGAAATCCGTAAATCCTGTGGCGAGCATGCTTAGGACTGCTAGTATAACGGGGCTTACCATCCGTGACTCCTCAAAACAGCCTAAGACCTCTCACAATTCTTCCTTCTTTAAGCACGCGCTATAAGCTCGTCCTCAGTTAGCACATTTGTTAGAGGAGAGGAATACATCTAATAATGTATTCCAGGCGCCGTACCGATCATTTTTATGGTGCACTGTGACCTAGATTGAGAGTGCTTAGGCAGCTTTACAGATCACGCCAATCTACAGTAGTGAGAAGACGATTACCGCAGACAGCGCTCCCACTCCAGTTGAGATGAAATTTACCATATTGTTGTCTATTATGCCAGATCCTCTGATTCTTTGCGTGGACTTCCCGCAATGCTTCTTGCTTTCGGTTGTCCTGCCGCAGACCGCACACTTGAACATACCTTGTATGGTTGCTCCAATGAGGCTGTCAATCGTGCAACCCACAAGCCCTGCCAATAGAATAATCAACAGGATCATACCCATCGAGTAAACATCTAGTTTGGCAACCCCTAGCAGCAAAGCCGCAAGACCGATGATCACAGATCCGAGAAGGGTTGCCAGTTCACCCAAGGGAGAGATTCCTCCTGATGTTCCAGCAGCTACTTTCCTGCGAAGGTTAGTGATCATTCTAGGTTGAGCTGGATTCAGAAGACCAATCTCAGTTGCTAGGGTGTCTGCGGTCGCCGTTGCTACAGCTCCCAGAAATCCCATCGCCAAAAGACCCGAGGGCCACAGACCTTCACCTAACGCAAAGAGCGCTGCAAAGCCGCCATTAGCCACGATATTGGGCCAAGCTCTCGCTCCTCCTTTTTCCTGAGCGAAACCCATTCTCCTTTTTATTACATATTTGTACTTCGTAAATTGAGCTGCAACCACGTGGAAGATGAGTACCACCACGAACCATTTCCACCCATCAGGCGGCACTGCAAATATGAGAATTCCAATAGCGAAAGCCGCAGCGAAACCCGATAAATCAACAAACCTGAGCTTCAGTGATACTACGCCTAGAAGAAAACAGGCAATTAAGCCTTCGATGACAGCTATTGTTTCCAAAGCCACGCCACCTGTTGGGTCGCAGACCATAAATCCCCTATTTCAGTCCTGATAATCTTTTTGATAGAGTCAAAAACAAAAGTGCCAAGATCTCTCGCAATCAAACCTTAACTCTTTAAGCTAATAGGAGTGTGACCTAAAGTCCATGATCTCTGTCTTCGATGGTTCATTGGTAGCACTTATCTACATACTTGTCTTTCTGATAATCGCGATCTCAGAGTATGCCAGAAGTAAGTTCAATCTGAGAGCAACAAGCACAAGGCACGCTATACATCTTCTTGCCGGAGACACTATGCTACTGCTGCCTTTCTTCTCATCCTTCTACTATCCACTCACACTACCTGTGGGTCTGGCTCTCTTGTTACTCTTTTCCTTCCGCAGCCGAAAGACGGACATGATGTCCAAGACGATGATAGATGATGAGTATGATAGATTTCATGTCTATGGTCCCCTCTACTATGTTATTTCGATAGGCATACTCGTTGTTTTTGGCTGGGGAATGAGGCACATTGCTATGGCGGCGGTGATGATTATGGCGTGGGGAGATGTGTCAGCGTCATTTCTTGCTCCTTTCTTTAAGCGTCGACACCTCTACCCAAGTTCATCAAAGAGTCTTGAAGGTTCACTTGTAATGCTGATCTTCTCAACTTTGGGAGCTTTTCTGGCAATGTTGATCTCACTGCAGACTGGCATAATCTCCACTTCGATCGTTAACACGCTGATCCTTTCACTGGCGGGGGCAATAACAGGAACAGTGGTGGAAGCCTGTACAATCGGACCGTTGAAGGCTTTTGACAACTTTACGGTTCCATTATCAGCGGCGGGAGTCATGTATTTGATGTCCTTGGTCTTGCTGTAGAACCAAGCGCGCGCAAAGATAATCAAAGTCATGAATGATCTCCTGAGAGAACCCAGGAAAGAAGGATGTAGCCTCAGAGACATTGCCCTCAGAATTGTCAAAGAAAGGGTTAGCGGAGGAAGACGCAAGAGCGGATAGACTCTCGCGTGTTAGAGGGATCATTGAAAAAATACTGTCTTAGGTAGAAAAGCTTCGTAATCATGTCTTAGTCTGTGCTTTCTTTCGGCTTCTTCTGCGGATTAGGTATGCTGGGATTCCAATTATGATAACCAGAGGCAAGACAGAAATGGCCAGCACTATGAGCACCCGTATGACCTCAAAGAATCCTCTTATTGCTATCTCAAGGGTCTCTGCCCAATTCATTGCTGGTGGCTTGAATGGCGGGGTTGGCTCTCTCAGACTCACTGTGATCAATGACATAGCCACATTCCGATCGAGGTAGTTGATCTGGCCTTGTAGGCTTTCAACCTCTCCCCTAACGCGAGCCAGCTCCTGCTCGACTCTAAGGATTTCATCTACGGTTTTTGTCTTGGCTAGGAGTTCGACTAGGCTCTGCTCCTCCATCTGTAGATTCTTCAGCCTGGCCTTCAAATCAATGTACCGTTCAGTAACATCTTCACTTGTGGTTCGTTCATCCAAAACCTTACCGTAGGTGCCAATTTCTGATACTGCCATTCGGAACTGGTCTTGTGGGATCCTTATTGTCATTTCAGCTGTCCCTCGGGTTCCGGTTGCTGATCTTGATGTTGAGGCGACATATCCACCGTTTCTTTCAGCCAAAGACCTGATCTTGTCCAGTGTTCCTGGCATATCGTCTGTCTCAAGGGAGATTTGCCCGTTATAGATTACCATCCTGGTTTGGACCGTTTCATAGTTGCCACCCTTTGTTGATGGGGGCCCAGCTTCAGGGACTGACAGTAATCTCGAGCCGTATTCTGCTGAGTCCTTCGCTTCGTAGTTCGTGAGTGAAGTGATAGTGACAAACGAGGCAGCTAGAACAATTATTGCCACTATCAGACCAATCGCTATCTTAGTTCTGGACATTTACCATCAAATTAGATAGTCTGATACAGGGATAAAGAGTTAGAGTTTGGAACACCCTGTTCAGGCATTGGAACACTAATCTAACACATTATAGTACTTCTTTCACGGATAGTTGTGGCCCCAGCGCGCCCACTCAGGTTCTAGATTTCGCGCACGTGGTTAGAGAGGATGGGTTTGCGGAACAATTATGAAGCGGGCCAGATATGAACAACAACGCGGGCTAGCATCTAAGGAATAGAGGCCTATGGCGAAGGATCCTATATGC
>JAPKYM010000200.1 GCA_026394315.1 Candidatus Bathyarchaeota archaeon
ATTGAAATTGAAAAATATGAATGATAACAATGAATAATGAAAATATCACTTTCTGGCCCAAAATTTGCTTGAATAATGAAGAATATAAGTGTATCAAGTTTGAGCGTAAGCTGAGATTAGCTTAATTAAAGACAGACGAAGCTGCGTGGCTTGATGAATTTAACCTTGTTGGATAAGTGACGAGAAAGGCTCCATATGTCACGGGTTTTCTATTTACTCTGCCTTCTCTTTTTTATACCGATACTTTTTCTGTTACCTATGTCGCCTTGCCCTCTGTGTGTCCGGCCTGCTGATGCTGCTTCAATCACTCTTACCTGGGATCCAAATATGGAGCAGGATCTCACGGGTTACAGGATCTATTATGGCGAGTCAAGTTGTAATTACGTTGATTACGTTGAGGTGACCGCCGACGAGGAGCGGAGGTGCACGTTTTCAGGTCTTGCAGAGGGGAATACCTACTATTTCGCAGCCACAGCTTATAAAGCTTATAACATTCTAGCCAACGAATTAGCCAGCGAAAGCGACTACTCCGATGAACTGGTCTATCACGTGCCTCTCCCATGCGATTGGTCCATCTCTCCTACCAGTCAGTCTTTCAGCGCTTCGGGTGGCGCAGGAGCAGTGAATGTGACGACCCGGGCGGATTGCCCTTGGACCGCGGTTAGTAATGCCTTTTGGCTCATCCTCACCTCGAACAGTAGCAACGAAGGAAGCGGTACCGTCAACTATTGTGTAGCCAACAATCCCAGTATATCGTCAAGAGCAGGAACGTTGAGCGTCGCAAAGCAGACCTTTACCGCGACCCAAGAAGGCCTCCGGCAGTTTGCCCTCACCCTCAACAAGACAGGAACAGGAAGTGGGACGATCACAACAGAGCCCGCAGGACCGACCTTTGTTGAAGGCACCGTGGTAAGGATCACCGCCACACCTGATATCAGTTCAGTCTTCTCGGGATGGTCCGGCGGCGCAACCGGGACAATGCCTTCGGTCTCCGTCACGATGCTGAGCGATATGACGATCACCGCGACCTTTACGCTGAAGACGTACACTCTTGCGACAACAGTCGGACCCAACGGGTCGATTTCTCCTCAGGGGCCTGTAACCGTCAATCACGGCTCCAACCAGGCCTTTTCCATCACTCCAAGTCCATGCTACCGAATCGAAGACGTAAGAATCGATGGAGCATCCAGCGGAGCAGTTTCTTCTTACGCCTTTACTAATGTCACGGCCAACCATACGATCCAGGCGACCTTCGTTCCAATCACTTATGCGCTCTCCGTAACGAAGACAGGCACCGGGACGGGTACTGTCACCACCAGCCCTCCTGGAACGATTTTGAACGCTTGCACCGTCGTGACGCTCACGGCCACACCTGATGTCAGCTCGCTCTTTACAGGCTGGTCGGGCGGCGTGACTGGCGCATCGGCGACAACCTCCTTTGCCATCCACGGAGACACAGGGGTGACCGCCGCCTTCACGCTCAAGACCTACACCCTTTCAGCCACAGCAGGCGCTAATGGGTCGATCTCTCCCCAAGGGTCGATCGTCCTCAATCACGGAGCAAGCCAGTCCTTCACCATATCCACGGATCCGGGTTACCACATTGAAGAGGTTAAGGTTGACGGACTAACCGTTGGGGCTTTGACTTCCTATACCTTCTCCAATGTCTCTTCGGATCATTCGATTGATGCGATTTTTGACCTCGATCCACCCAGGGCCACGACGCTCGTATCGCCGTCCGGAACGATCTTTTTTACAACCCCCACCTATACCTGGAACGCCGTTCCAGGACCGACAAGATATCTTCTTAAGGTGAACGATTCGGAAGGGACCAAGATCGAGCAGTGGTACACCGCCGCAGAGGCGGGTTGTGCCTCCGGGACAGGTACCTGCTTTGTCACACCGGGCACAAAGCTGTCCGCCGGGACAGGGACATGGTGGGTTCAGACTTCGAATCCCGCAGGCCATGGTCCCATGAGCAGTGGCATGGCATTCACCCTCGAATATAAGTATCGGATGCCGATCACGATCAGTCGTTCGATGTTCGACTCAAGCTGCTCAGGCAATCTTTCCAGTTTCCCCGTTCTTATCAATATCACAAACAGTAATCTAAGGACGACAGGCAACGGCGGGCATGTTGAAAATAGCAACGGCTATGACATTATCTTCAGGGATTCAAACGGTAATAAATTATCTTATGAAATGGAAGAGTATAATGCTTCTTCAGGTAATGTCATTGCCTGGGTGAGGGTTTCTTCACTTCCTACAGGCTCCAGTACGACCATTTACGTTTATTATGGCAGCGGTGGCAACACCACCTCTCGAGAGGATAAGTCAGGGTTGTGGAGCAGTAGTTATGCTGGGGTTTGGCACCTGAAAGAAAACTCAACCTCTGCCGATGGAGTCACGGACTCTACTTCTGGTGCCAATCACGGTACAGCCAAAAATAGTGTGAGTCTCAGGCAAAGTGCCAAAATTGGTTATGGAATCAGTTCTTATCCTAACATAAGCGATCAGTATGTCGAGGTCAAAAATGCCTCACACTTTGAATTTACGAGCGATTTTACAGTGTCGGCATGGATGCAGGCAAGTGGCTGGCAGGAAGGGGGCGACCCACCCCATCAGGCATTGGTTTCAAAGGGTTTTAAATATGATTTTCCTAATACCATGAGTGGTTGGCAGATAGGGAGAAATGGAAACTCTCTTAAAGCGAAGGCCGGCTTCGTGGACACAGATAATGAATATAAAGGGGTAGAGAGCTCCTCAAATGTCTATAGCGGCTGGCACTATATTGTAGGAGTCTATACAAAAAGTGGAAGCGACTGGACGGTAAGGCTTTACAAAGATGGGGCTCTGCAAGGCACGGATACCGCTTATGGTCTTAATCTAACCAATAGTAGTACTTACAAATTAGCCATAGGAGCCAGCACACGATGGAGTGGGAAAGGGTGGAATGGCTACATTGACGAAGCCCGTGTCTCCAACACTGCCCGTACCGCCTGCTGGATCGAGACCGAATACAACAATCAAAATTCTCCTTCTTCCTATCTTACGCTTGGTGCAGAGAGCTCCCTGGCCCCATAGAATCTTAGAATCTCTGCCAGAAGCCAGGATAGAATCCCTGAACCCTAAGGCCCTGAATTCTTCACATTGGATGGGTAAAAACCACTCAAACTAAACTAACCTTATCCCTTCTTTCTTAATCAATCGAACCAGGGAACCACCATCCTGATCAAATTCTTCCTGAACAAAGCATACAACTTCTAATAAAGAGTTATACTTTTGTGCTACATGAAAGATCTTAAAAT